>JALUUU010000248.1 GCA_027021185.1 archaeon
TGAATGAATAGGGGGTGATTAAAACGCTTGCAAAGTTTATACGGGATGATAGAGCACAAGGAGCCATCGAGTACATACTCCTTGCAGGAGGCATCATTATCGCAGCTATAGTCATCTTCGTCATATACTCAAGCCTTACAAAGAGCGCGGCAGGAAAGCTCAATCAATCCGTGGAGTCAGCTGCTCAGAAGATGCAGGAAGCCATAACAAACGCCACGCAGAACATATCGGCTTAAAATCATTAGCCGATAGTCTCCTTTATTTTTTTTACATAAGAGTTATATTCCGCCAGAATAATAATTTACAGGGATGCTGCGGGATTTTATATCGAAGGAGAGAAGCCAGGTTAGCCTTGAGTTCATTCTCTTAGCGGGGGGAGTGATCTTAGCGGCTGTTACCTTCTACGCAGTCCACGGCAGCATAAAGTCATTCTCCAGCGTCACCGCCAACTGGGTGGAGACGGAGAGAAATGCCTCAATAACCAAGCTAACGCGATAGAATGATAGAGGTCCTTCTCCTCTTAACGGCCCTGGCGGGGGCAACCTACGCCAGCTACTCCGACATCAAACACGGAGTAATACCGAACCGCCTCGCCTTCTCCCTCATACTCCTCGGCCTAGGGAGCTACATCATCTACTCCCTCTACCTCAGAGACTACAGCCTCCTCATAGAAGTGTTCAAAAGCTTCGCCCTAATCTTTATAATAGGCTACCTTTTCTGGCTCATCGGGGGCTGGAGCGCCGGCGACGCCAAGGAATTCATGTTCCTGGCCGCCCTCGTGCCCAGATACCCCGAGACCCTTAAGAATCTCTTTGACCCGGTGATAGCCCCCTATCCCTTCTCCCTCACCATGCTCCTGAACACCTTCATATTGATCTTCCCCTTCATCGCCCTCTACTCCATCCTCCTCACCTACCCGATAGTTGGGCTCAGGGGCATGATGAAGCCCCTCCTCGACTACAGGAATACCGCCAGAATAGCCCTGCTCCTGACAGCGGCATACTCCGTGGCGGGCCTAGCTAACACCCGCGCCGCGGTCATCCCTGTCCTGATACTGCTGGTAATGATAAAGCACCATAGAGCGCAGACGGCCATGGCGGCCACGCTAGCCGTTGCCTCAGCCCTCGCCACGGGGGGACACGTTACCACGGCCAAGGCATACGTGTTTTCTTTTATTTTATTAACGGGAATACGATTCTTTATCCACCAGATCTCCCTATCCCTAAAAAAAGGGCTAAGGAGAGAGATACAGATAACGGAGCTGGAGGAGGGCATGATCCTTGGGGAGGAAATTTATCAAGAAGACGGCAGAATAATGCGTGACCGCCGGATCATCCTCGAAAAGCTGACGGAATTTCTAAAAACCGGGGGCAGGGAAAAGAGAAAGAGGAACACCATACTCCGTGGAGGAGCGGCGGGGTTGACGGAGAAGGAGATAAAAAAGCTGCAGGAGCTTGTTGCCGAGGGAAAACTGGAGGACAAAATAGTCATAACCCGGGGAATCCCCTTCGCCCCAGCCATATTAATAGGCTTCACAGCCTCAATTATAGCGGGGGACCTCCTGCTCTATCTGAGGGGAGCTGTATGAAAGGCAGCAGAGGCCAGATAACCATCGAGGCCATACTAATCTTCGGCCTGTTCATCCTGATATTCATCGGGGTCTCAGTGCCGCTTGCCTTCAAGGCCCGCGACATGGCCTCAGACACAGGGATAGTGGCAGACGCCAGGTACGCCGCTGAGGAGATCGCATCCACGGCCAACAGCATCGCGGTTCCGGGAGAAAAAAGAACGATAAGGGTCTATGTACCAGGATTCACATCCAAAGGGGTGGCGCAGAACGGACAGCCCATGGCGAAGACAGTTACGAGCATCAGCACCAACGGCACCCATCTATTAGTGGGGATTTCAATAAACAGGTACCGCCAGGACGGCACAGTAAAGCTCGCTGAGAACCATAACCTCACCAGAAAGCTCTACGGACAGGGATGGACCATGGCGTCTATATCCGAGAGCAACGGGCGCTGGTACTCCTTCACAATATACTGGAGGAACATAACATGGTCCTGAGGAGGTGGAGGGAGAGGCATAACGAGGCCCAGGTAACCCTGGAGGGCATCCTCGTGTCATTCATCGCCCTATTCCTGATACTCTCCCTCGTCAACCTTCAGTGGGAAAGGTTCTATCTCGCCAGGGAGGCCGGCGAGGGCGGGGAGATAAAGATGGCGGGGGAACTGCTGGCCCAAGGAATCAACACGGTCTACGCAAACGGCGAAGGCTTCAGCATGTACATCCCCCCGGATGTCCTGAACTACTCCAGGATGCAGGCCTCGGGGAGCATAACCGGGCTCGGGATGAGCGTAATAACCATAAACACGTCTTCCCGGAGAATCATCCTGAGCAAGGGGCCCAGCAGGACCGGAGGGGCAACGTGGAACATAAGCATATCGATCATCCCGGAGAGCATAGCCCGGCTGAACCCCACCTCTGAGTACAGGGAGACCACGATCTACAACAACGGCACATCCATCATCATCTACGCCTCATCAGGAAACATAAAGGTGGTATGATGAGAAGGGACGCTAAGGGGCAGGTGGCTCTGGAGTTCATCATAATAGTGGGGCTCGTGACCCTGATCGTGGTAACGGCTTACCCCGTTCTTCAGAAACAAATAGAACTGAACAAGGCTCTGACGGCGGCCAGGGACGGCGCCGCCTATGGGGCCAGCTTTCGAGGCATGTCCTATTACACCTCCGGCACGAGCCCGGCCAACCGCAACCCCCCGGGGGTCCTGAAGATAACGAAGGTAACTCTTATCCCTCAAGGAGTGGAAGAGGCAAGCGGGAAGACGATGTACCAGATCAGAATCGATGTCCGGGCACCAAACTATCTCTCGTCATACGAGAACACCATAGAGGCGAGCATCAGGAACTACGCCAGGAGCTATGTCTACAACGCCTTCAACGGTAGATACCAGGGAGGCTTCTCCCCCGTGTACACCAACTACTACAAGTTCACGTTCTCGGCCAACATGACGAGCGGCGGGGGCTAAAAAAAAATGGGTGTTATAGAAGACATCGGAGAGGGCACCATAAGGATCGCCGCAAGGATCTACGGGGCCATAAACGATGCATGGAGCAAAACCGAGGAGAACAGGATCTATCCTTTTTTCAATAGAAAAGGGATAGAGTACAGAGACTACATGGTCCTGAAGGCCCAGCTCGCCGCCCTCCTGTTCCTTCTCCTCTCCGTGCTCTACGTCTTCGGCTTAATAAACACCAACATATACGCCCTCAGTCTTCTCGTGGGAGGGTATCCCCTGATCCTCCTCCCAAGGCTGCGGGACCTCTATCGGGAGGACTACCCTGCCTACAGGGACTTTTTCCTGGGCTACCTGACTGTGGCCATCCTCCTTGTGGTGTTAAAGACCGCTAAGCCCGTAGGCCACCCCCTACTGCCGAATCTCCATCTGGTGATTTTCTCCGTCATCTACATAGCGGGTTTCTCGTATTTGTTCAAAAAGAAGTACGGACGCAACTATACCTATGGAAGAGTCATCCAGGGCGGGCCTCTGGCCAGGGTTAAACTCAACTACGACCTCAGGGCCAGCGTGAAGCCCACCGTGGCGATGCTGAACAACGATGCAGGGGCTGAAAAAGGAGACATAGTGGTCGTGGAGGTGGACAGCTCCCTCCTAAACCTCAGGGGGAGAAAGCCCCTGCGCATCCTAGAGGTGCATAAGGAATAGCCATCGAGGAGGGCTCATCCGCCCCTGTGCAGCTCTATTATGTATTCCCCCTCCTCCATCCGCTTGGATATGATTTTTGCCCCCAGCGGAACCGGGAAAAGTTTGAAGTAGACTTTGTCTCCCGCGTATGCCCTCACCTCGATGGACCTGGACAGCTTTTTAACCTTCACGTCCCCCTCAGATGCGATGCCCGGCAAGGCGATTCTCAGGATCATTTTATCCCCAACGGTCTCCACCACAGAAGCCGGCTCCTCAACCCCTCTGTTACCCAGCTTTTTCCGGTAGAGAGAGCCTCTGAGGCTCTCTGAAACATCCCGGAGGATGCTTCTAAGGAGAAGAACCAGTATCGCCAACGCCAAGAGGAAGATCAGGATGCGGACATACATGGAATCTTCTTTCACTTTGCTAAATATTTAAATTGCCCCGGGTTCCTAGGGTGATACGATGAAAAAAGTGGTGACCGCCTTTCTGCGCCACAACGGCCGAATCCTGGTGCTTAAGCGGAGCGACAGAGTAGGCTCCTTCCAGGGATACTGGGCCGGCGTCAGCGGGTTCATCGAGATAGGGGAAACACCCCTTGAGGCAGCCGTCAGAGAGGTTAGGGAAGAAACCGGGATCCGGAACCCTGTCCTCCTGAAGGAGGGGGAACCCTTCCTCGTAAAAGACGAAGACAAAAGCTGGCTCATCCACCCCTTCATCTTCGAGTCGCCCACGGCGGATATAGTCCTGGACTGGGAGCATAAACGCTACAAGTGGATAGAGGCGGACGAGCTCACCACCCTAGAAATAGTTCCCGGACTCGATAAGGCCCTGGAGAGATGCATGGAGGAGCCCCGGTGAGAGACCCCGCCCTCCTGCTTTTCTCCCTCCTGATCTCGTCCATCGGGCTCGGGCTCCTTATCTACACATCATCCAAAAACGACGACGCACCCCTGAGGATCTCTATGATAGACTACGACTCCGTAGGAAGTAAAGTATCCATATCCGGGGAGATCCTCACGCGGAGAACCCATCGAGACGGCCACATATTCCTGAAGCTCGGAGACACCACGGGGAACATAAGCGTCGTCTTTTTCAGCTCCCTGGCGGAGAAGCTCGACCCTGGGATAAGGGAGTGCCTGTGGCAGGGAAGCTACATCCAGGTCAAGGGCTGGGTTAAAGAATACCGGGGCGCCCTAGAGGTTGTTCCAAGGAAAGGGAGGGATGTTGAGTGCTTGAGACTCTCTCCCTGGTCATGATAGGGGTGCTGCTGGGGACTATAACCGGGTTAACCCCTGGGCTCCACGTGAACACCGTCCTCGCCATAGTCCTCCCCCTCGGCGCCGTCCTGCTTGATCACCTAGCCGTTAGAGATGTCGTGGCATTCATAGTATCCATGAGCGTCACCCACACCTTCGTTGATTTCATCCCCGCTGTGCTTGTGGGGGCTCCCAAGGAGGACAGTGTTCTATCAGTGCTCCCCGGCCACAGACTCCTGAGGCAGGGCAGGGGATACGAGGCGGTGAGGTTGACCGTCCTGGGCGGTGTGGGAAGCGTTGCCGTGGCGATAACGGCTCTGCCCATGGCCGTTGTTCTCCTGCCGGTTATCTACTCCTCCATCAAAACAGTCCTCCCCTACATCCTCCTGGGCGTCCTGGGATACATGGTAGTGACCGAGAGAACGCCGTTGAAGATGTTCTATGCCGCGGTCATCATCGCCTATTCAGGGATCCTGGGAGTCGTGATCCTCGGCCACTCCTCTTTCTCGGGCAGCGACGCCCTCTTCCCCACCCTGACAGGGCTCTTCGGCGTGAGCACCCTGCTCCTCTCCGCGAGGGTAGGGGACACGATACCGAATC
>JALUUU010000249.1 GCA_027021185.1 archaeon
CTGGTAAAACCTGTCAAATATCTTATCGAGCTTATCTTTGGGGATACCTATGCCTGTGTCTCTTACGCAGACCTCTACGTCGTCTTTTCTTTTCCGGGCTTTAATAATCACTTTTCCACCATCGTTATTGAATTTGATGGCGTTGTGAATCAGGTTTCTCAGAATGTGCCGCAGCTTGTCAAAGTCATACCAGGCCTTTGGCAGATCTTTAGGGATATCTGTTGATATTGATATGTTTCTTTTAGCCGCCAACGGTTTCAGTTCCTCAACTGTTATCGAAATGGCGCTCTCTAGGTTGACCGCCTCGAATTTTATGCTTGTAACCCCTCTCTCCAGCATGGAGGCTTCTAATAGATCGCCAACTATCATGTTCTGGCGTATAAGGGCATCCATGGCCATTTTGATGAGTTTGTTTTTACTTTCCAGGTCTGTCTCCAGAGCAGCTAGCTCGAGAGCGCCCTTAGCAATCGTGATAGGTGTCCGTAGCTCATGGCTGACCCGTGCGATGAGGTTGCTTTTGAGCTCGTCTAAAGATCTAAGGTCTTCGTACGCCCTCAGCAAATCCTCATGGAGCTTGGAGTTTTCAATATAAGTGCCTAACTGCATGCCTATGCTCCCCAGGAGGTTCAGATCATCTTCGCTGAAGCTTCTCTCCTTCCGAGCCCCTATTGTGATGGTACCGATTATCCGCCCCCTCGAAAAAATCGGCGCGCTGGCAATGGATTTGATTCCTTCTTTAACAAGTGTTGACTCATATTTCTGGGCAGTATACTCAGTTATATCCAGATGAACGGGTCTGCGTTTCTTCGCCGCCATCCCGGAAACACCCTCACCAATCTTTATTTTGCGCAATTTTTCCACAAATTCATCTGACAGGCCATGGGGAAAATGGAGAGTAAGGGTTTCCCCGTCTTCCTCTAGGAGATAAATCCCCCCTGCATCAGCATTGAGCTGGATGAGAACCTCGTCTAGGGCTACCTTGATAACGTCTTCCAGATTCAAAGACTGGCTGATTACCCGCTCGATCCTGTGAAGGGCTGATAATCTGGCATACGCCTTTTGGAGTTCATCATGTTTTTCCTTTATCTCCTCCTCGAGGCTTTTTCTCTTCGAGATATCTCTAATAAACGCAGTGAAAACACGGCCCTCAGGCGTTTCGTTCTGGGAAAGAGAAAGCTCTATTGGGAATTTTGTGCCATCTTTACGGAGGCCAATGAGTTCCACTGTTCTCCCTATTACCCGTGTCTCCCCTGTTTCCAGGTATCTTTTAAAGCTTCTTCTGTGCTTCTGACGATACTCTTCTGGGATAATTATAGTTAGGGGCTTCCCCAGGGCCTCTTCTCTACTGTATCCGAAAATCTTCTCCGCCGCTTTGTTCCAAAGGATAATCTGTCCTTTTTCGTTCGTCGAAATTATAGCGTCTATAGATGTCTCCACCAGTCCGCGATACTTCTCCTCGGATATCCTTAGCTTTGCGGTCTTGGATTCTACCTCTCTGCGAAGATAGTCATTCCAGCGCTTGAATAAAACAGTCGTAATGAATCCGATCACAATAAGAAATCCCACAAGTATTACGGTTTCTACGTATATACCATCCATCAAAGCAGCTATATTGGGATTGACAACTACGGCCGGGGTGACAACCCCTAATACCCACATCCTGTTGTATCCCAACTTTATGGAGGCATATCCAGATACCATGTCTTCATCGTAGTAATAAAAGGACTCATCGGACTGTCCATTCAGCAGTTTTTGGAGTAGTTGATTAAGTTCTGAGTTTATCCCTAACTCTAATCCAACCTCTGGGTCAGACACCTGCCGCATGATGAAGCGTTTCTCAGGATGATACAGTATAGTGCCGTCATCATCGAGGATAAAGACGTAGCTCTCATATCTGGAGCCGGGTTGCTGAAGATACTTCGAGGCTATCTCTCCAAGGGGTACTTCGGCTCCTAGAACTCCTTTTAGCACCTCCCCGTCAAAAAGTGGGATATAAAAGGCTATTATCTGGACTCCTCTAGGATTTATCTCCGCCCTTCCTATAACTGGCGATCGGGATTGGAGGGCTTCCCTGAAAGATGGGGAATTCCCGACGTATACTCCCTGAAGATCAGAGTTTGAGGAACATAGGACCGTTCCGTCCAAACCGATTCTATTTACATCATTGGCTTTACTCTTGATTTTACTGTATACTGCTGATACCACGCTCCCGCAGAGCGGTGTTGCCTCCTTAACGTCTCTGATCTCGGCGAGGATATACAGGTTGTTAAAGACGTTTTCCACGGTTTTTTCAACTTGAGTGGCCAGGTGCTGGGCGTGAATCTGCTCCTCCCGCCCAAAATCCTCAATGCCCTGTTTTTGAAGCTCCTCTCCGCGTTCGGCATGGATGTAATAAATGACTGTGAGGGTTACCAGGAAAAAAACAGCAAAAATACCCATAAGACTCCGGATATTCATTTTTTCACTTCCCGGCAGAAATAGAAACTGCAGTTAAGCGGCCACATTCTATGTCTTATCCCCCCTTTGCCAAGGGTTTATCCAAGGTTTTTTATTAATTTTTCCTAGGTTTTCATGTGCAAGAGGAAAAGAGCAGATAAGTTCATTTAGAAAATGAACATAGAATCATCTATGAAGCTGGGAATAATAGGATTGGTATTCTTCTTAGCCATGCCCGTTTCCCTGGCTCAGGAAATAATAAATTATAATATTTCCGTTAAACTAGAGAAAGACACGGCCGAAGAGGAAATATCCGTTTTATTATATAACCAGAATTATTATCCCCTTAAGACTTTTTCATATTCCCTCAGAGCCGATGCAATAAATATAGAAGTCTATGACGAAAAAGGAGCTCTTGACTTCAATACGACAGCATACAGAGGCATAGTTATCCGGTCGAAGTTCAGAGAGCCTCTGAGTCCCAATGCCACCACAAGGATAGCAATAAGATTCACAGTTCCCAATGCTGTCAGAAAAGCAGGATCTGAATACATATTCTCCCCGGTTTTCTCACTTCCTCCCGGCACCGATGAATTCAGGCTAAAGATCAGACTCCCCGAAGGGATGGGCTTACCAAGTCCGATATCGGAGGATTCAGGGTTCACAGATGTGGTTCCTATTCCAGATGATGTTTCCTCAGATGGTAAGGCCATAATCCTTGAATGGAGACGTATTAATGTAGAGGGGGATTTTGCTGTATACGTGAGATTTACAAGACCCTATATCCAAAACAATTTGTATATTGCAGCCTTAATATCGGCCATATTTATCTTGGCTGCTTTATATTTCAAATGGTCCAGGCGAAAACATGCCCCTCTGCGTGTGAGTGAGGACGAGAGCAAGGTCCTCGAGTTGATAAGGTCAAAGCAGGGAATTGCACAAAAAGAGATCGTTGAAAACACCGGTTTTTCGAAGGCCAAGGTCAGCGGGATTGTATCAAGCCTAGAAAAGAAGGGATTAATCTGGAAAAAGAGGATAGGTCTTGAAAACAGGTTATATTTATCCGAGGAGCGCAAGAAATTTTGAATGAACAAAATAGAACATAAAACCAATGAATTACCTAACAGTGTCTATGAAAAATTTGACATCAATGGTCTAACAGACTTTTTGAACTAAAATGAACTACAATGAACAAATTAATGTTATAATTGAGCGTTATTTTTAAATTTCTCAGAAAATTTCTCAGAAAACTTTAAATACGTGGTGAATAAAAGAATTTTCCATGAACAGGATAAAAATATTCGTGATAACGGCGATTCTATTCGTCGCATTAACTGGGTTGGTATTGGCGCAATCAACGGTTAAGATAATACTTGTATCTGATAATGAGGCAGATCATGCAGTAGCCGTAACAGTGGGAGACCTAAAAGGTTTCAAAGTCGTTGTTACTCCATGGGGAGAATACGATCCAGGAGTGGTGGATAATATAAAGAGTCTTAATCCTGGTGAGGTAATCATAATAGGCGGGCCAGCCGCCGTGCCCTCGGAATATGAAACAGCTCTTCTCGAGTTCACGAACACCCTCCGGGTTGCCGGCAAAGACAGATATGCCACAGTTGCAAAGGTTTTGGATCTTTTCAGAGATGATTTCAAGGGAAAAGGCGTGGTGGCGGCATATGGATATGATGACAGGGGGATAGCTAAAGCCTTGGAAAAGGCAAAAGCGAAGGGCCTTATGGTTGTTTTCGTGGACCGTGAAAGAGTTCCGTGGGAGATACAGAAGGCCCTTGAAAAAGCCAATATAACCTCTCTGGAAATTGAAGAGTCCCCGGATATGAATACGACAGAGATAATTGACGATGTTGACGATGACGTGGGAGAAGTTCGGATAGTGACCATAGATCGAGCGGAAAGAGCAGCAGAGCAGATTCAAGATGCGAAAGAAGAGATCCTCAAAGCCGAGGAAACCATAGAGACTCTCAACATCACGGATACAGCGCCTCTTAGGCTTTTGGATAACGCTAGGGACCATCTGGCAAAGGCTGAGAAGGCATACAACGAGAGCAAGTACGGTGAAGCCTTTGGGTTAGCTGTATCTGCGGAGCATCTAGCTGAGAATGCCAGGAAAATCGCAAGAGACCTGAAGAGCTACATGAAAGAGAGCCGCGAAAAACACAAAGAATTGACAGAAAAAATTGCCGATAAAATAGAGGACCTAAGGGAGGACATTAGGGAATACGAAGAGAAGGCCTCAAGGGCCCAAGCCAGGGGATTAAACGTGAGCGAAGTTCTGAATTACTTGGCAGATGCCTCCACTGCCCTGGA
>JALUUU010000250.1 GCA_027021185.1 archaeon
GAGGAACTTGCCTTTCCTGTATACGGCCTGCTGTATCAAAACCACCGGAAGGTTGTCTATGAAGGTTATGGGGACGTTTATAGGATGGCCGGTGAACCTCTGGATCATTTTTTTCACCGAGGCGGCGTGGAAGGTGGAAATCACTGGATGCCCTGTCTGCATCGCCTGGAAAGCGACGGCGCCCTCAGCCCCCCTGATCTCCCCGACTATTATGTAGTTCGGCCTTGAACGAAGGGCGGACTTGAGCAGGTCAAAAAGGGTGACCCTTCCATCCTCCGGCCCCCTCTCCCTAGTTATCAGCTGCTGCCAGATCGTATGGGGGGGCAGCACCTCTGCGGTGTCTTCAGCTGAGAAAATCTTTGACTCAGGTTTGATGAAGGGCAGGATGGAGTTAAGGGTAGTGGTCTTACCGCTTGCTGTTTCGCCGCACACGAAAACGCTCATGCCGTATTCGAGGCAGAGCCACAGATAAGCAGCCTCGGTGGAGGAGAGAGTGTTCCAGTTTACGAGCTGTGTGATGCTCAGAGGGGTTGAGGTGAATTTCCTAACGGTGAAGCTTGAGCCTTTCTTGCTCACGTCCGTGCTGAAGATCATGTTAAGCCTGGATCCGTCTGGTAGAGAACCGTCAACTATGGGAGCTCCCTCACTGACAGGCCTGCCTATCCTCTCTCCCATCCTCTTTAGGTAGTCCGCCAGCAGGATGTCGTTGCCGAAATCTATGTTGGTGAGAGACGTGCCGAAGATCTTGTGGACGATTGAAACATTCTTGGGGCCTATGACGTGTATATCCTCTATAAAGGGATCTCTTATCAAAGGCTCAAGGGGACCTGTACCTATTATATCTCTCTTCAGAAGGTAGAGGAACTTGTCGTACTCCCCCTTGGTTACGGGTATCTTCTTGGAAAATCTGTCCAGGAAACCCGCTTTTTTTTTAAGGGTAACGCTTTTCTTGAAGAGCTTTTCCAGGTTCTTCTCAAATGCCTCTGTCGTGTGGGCGGCCTCTTCGAAGGGGGCCAGCTCCAGTATTCTCTCCTGGATCTTCCTGTATTTTTTTTCTTCCTCCATCCCCTTCATTCTGGGCTCAATGGCCATGTACCTGGTGTCATGTGAAGCTTTGTATATATGGATGAATATGGGATCCCCCACGGGATAAATGAAATTTATCTTGATAGAGTCCTTCAGGTCCCTGGACATTACAGGGATAAACTGAGGCTCGTCTCCTGTCTTCTTCATATAAGTGGCTACATACCTTTTCAGGTGAGGATTGTTCTTCAACGCCACCGCATAGACATCCATTTCAAACACCTAAGATATCGATGTTATCTCCACGACCAGTCCGATTTTAGGCTCCACCCTGAAGGCGGTCACCCTCTGGAAATTCTGCTGGGCAAAATTGTACTTGACGATTTTCACTATGTTTTTGATATCCCCCGCAAAGGGCTTGAGCTCAAGCTCCATTATTATCGTGGCCGCGATCCTTAGCTGCTCATTAACAGTTGAGGGAAGCTCCCCTGGATTTACCGTCATGATGATCACTTTCTCTGTGCTGGCGATTCTTTTGAAAAAAGCCATCAAATCGTCTATTTTCTCTGGATTCGCATCATTGGCGATTATGGTGGATAGTGAATCGAAAACTATGATATCATTTTCATAGAGAGCCTTGGTATGGATTATCTTCTCAATAAAATTCTCTTTGCGGATGTTTTTAGACAGTAATGGATAGACAGGGATGTAAAGGAGGTGCCCGCCGATAAGTTCCTTGGTTATCTTATAGTCCATAGAGGTCATCTGATTTATGAACTCCACAGTGGTCATCTGAGTGGAGATGTAAGTAGCTTTGTAACCATTGCTGAGGAGGCCGTAAACAAGCCTCTGGCACAACACGGATTTGCCTGAACCGTGGGGGCCCTCTGAGAGGACGATGCTGCCGGTAGGCAGACCCCCTCCCACTCTCTTGTGGTACTCGTCTTTAGGGAGCTGAACGCTGAGGAGCCGCATTCGTCCACCTCATACCTTAAAGACGAACTCTCTTGTAACACCATTGAAGAGGACTATCCGCAAGGTGTGATATCCAGAGCTCAGAGACGTGGAGACCAGTATCGTCCCCACCTCCGAGCGCTTGAGAGAGCCGCTTGTTCCCTGGACAGTGATATCGCTCTGAGAGATCATCTGCCCGTCTATTATGACTGTAACAGTGCTGTTGGTGAAATAGAAATTCTTCCTTCCAGTGTTCTTGACGTAGAAGACGTATTTTCCACCTTGGGTCGGCACAGTGTCAGGGTCGTTGATTATCTCAAAGTCGGTCTTCAGTTTATCCCCTAATATAACACCTTTCTCTTTGATTCCGTCAGCCATTTTATAGGACGATACACCAAGAACACCGGCGGTAAAGACAGCGACCAAAACAGCTCCTATGAATAGTATCGCCTCGGTCGCCGTTGTCCCAAAGCCCATTTACGTCACCTCATACGTTGCATAGTCAGAATTACCGTACTCCGTTACAGCCTTCAGCCTCTTAGTGCCGTTCCCCGGGAGGTTGTATATCCTCAGAGTAAGGTTCTGATCTGGTGTGAGATACGTTCTGTCATAGTAGTCAACACTCTGGAGAGAGCCGTCTATCAACACATTGAAGGCCGCGGTTTCCAAGGTGACACTACCCTTATTCTCTATTTTGACCTCTAAGTCATATGAGCTTGCGTTGGAGGTTACAGATATTCCCACGATTTTAATCTCCGCGTTGTAGGCATCGTATTTCTCCTCGAAGTTGGTGTTGAATCCTTCTTCCACTAAGCTTATAGCGAAATCTGCGGAATCAGAGATATATCCGAGGGAAAGCAAAGACGCAACCGTAATAATCGAGAAAGCTGCGCTTATGCTAAACCCCATAAATCTCCTCCGCGCTCGACCTTATCCTTCTCAGTTCTCTGTCAAGCTGGATCAGGAAATCTGGGGAAATTTTATTTCCTTTAATTCTCTCGAGAAACATGAGTGACAGCATATGATCTTTAGCAGACAGCTTCTCCTCAGGCTTCCAGTCATCATCCATGAAGAAGGGTTTAATTCCCCTGGAATACTTCAGAAGCTTGGTGGCCACTTCGTCGGAAATCCACCCCATATCGCAGTAGAACTCCAATACGTCTGGAAGATTCGTCACGCCTGTCTTGTCTACGATGAACTCAAGCCATTTAATGGTAAGCATTATAGCCACGGGGTCTTCAGGTATGTCATCTAATAAAACGCCCTTACCGGCCCTAACAGAAACTCTGGGGATTGAGAAATCCTCCGAATCATCGAATCTCTCTTTGTCATGAGATACCACTCTGTCAGAAATATTTGCTTTTGACCCTGGATCTACCTTTTTCCCAGATCTACCATTCTTTTTCTTGAGGCCGTCAACATCAGCAATTAGTTTTTCTAATCGGCGATTTATGTTTTCAATTGTCTTTGCTAGACTTTTTTCACTACCCATGCTCGCATGATATGCGTTAACGACTTTGGCTATTATCTTATCCAGCTTTTGCTGGGTTAGCTCTTTTCCTGCAAGGTTGTCTCGTAGATCCCTAATTACGAAGGAGGGTATTTTCCCTCGGAGCTTTCGGAGATTCTTCTCTATGGCTTTCTGTGTCAGAAGCTCGGAGTCATCGCTTTCCTTTTTATTTTCTTCTTTTTCTTCCTCTATCTCATCCATGGGAATGATCTCCCTTATGTCTGATTTTTCCTCGCCGACCATCATATCGAATACCTCCTAAATCATCCCTCCTGCATCACCTCAGAAACCATAGACTGAACGTCCAGGTTTTTTAGAGTGAGAATTTTAAGATCAAGCATAATGTCATCAATGTTCGTTCTTAGATCCTTCAGCTCTTTCGTCATTCTTTCCAGCTTTTCAAGATTTGTCGCAGTAACCGTGGACTCCCCTATAAACGGGTTTATCTGGGTTGACACCACCTCATAGAGCATCATTATATCGCGGATATTTTCTTCCAGGCTCTTGAGCCCATCCTGGACTTCTGTGACATCCTTCTTCACAGTGTTCATTGACATCTTAAGCTTCAGGACCTCATCATCGAGGGTACTAACTTTTTTAAGGATCTTTTCTTGGTTCTCGGAATCCTCATCCTGTTTTTCGGTTTCTCTAACTGTTTCAACCACGTCTTCAGGCATATCCGCATCTGATTCTTCCTGAGAGTCCTCCTCAGGATTTTTCGACCTTTTTAGCTTACTCAGTATTTTATTGATGACCATCATCCTCAGCCTCCATGATTTTAAAAAATAAAAAAAGGGACTGAAGAATAGTCCCATATAGAGGGTGCCCTTACTGCAGGCTCACCACATTGGTCGTGTAGCTCGAGGGGGTGGTGAACTCTATTATCCCTGGTGCACCGAACTCAGGCCTGACTTCTCCGTCAACCTTTTTGCGCTCCTCGATTCCACCAAAGGCGTCGCTTGTGTCAATAGCCAATACGATTTTGTCTCCTTTGTTCATCGTTGGATTAGTGCTCGTGAGAGAGTTGTCCTCGTCTTGGAGCACAATGATCCCGAATCGAACTCCATTCACATTCCATGCATTGGTGGTAGCGAAGATATTCGAATATCCTGTAGAGACATCGTCGTATGCCGAATTATTGTAGGTGAAAGTCACCTTCTTGTTTCCATCGTTAAGCGAGACCACTGTCTTGCTCAGGTCAATGTCGCTGCTCCCGGCGTTGGGCTCAATATATATGGCCATCTTCGTAACGTTTCCGTGGGCTTGTTGAACATATCCTGAAACTTTAGTCACCATTATTCCACTGGCAACCTGTTCCGTCGAAACCCTGCCCGTAGACGCCGCCTTCTGCTGAAGAAAACCAGACGTCTGAATCAACACCCCAGCAGCCACAGCCGCCACAAGGACAACCGCTATGAAGATAATCAAAGTACCAATCCCCATAGCAGCACGATTGTCCCTCCTAAACTTTTTCCAAGGGGCATTAGTCATCTTTTTCACCTCCTTATTGCAGAGTAACCACCGAGCGCGTGTAGGCAGGTGGCGTGGTGAACTCTATTATTCCCGGTGCACCGAACTCTGGTCTTATCTGTCCAGTTATCTTTGTTCTCTCTTCGATGTTTGAGAATGCCGAATTGACGTTGACGGTGATAATCACTTTATCTCCTTTGTTTATGGTTGGTGCAGCAGCCGAAATTGAACTGTCTTCGTCCTGCAGAACTATCAAGCCAAACTCTGTGGCTCCTAGATTATTCCATGCTGACAATGATCCGTCAAAGATGTTTCCGTATCCAGATTGAGAGGTGAACTTAGAGCTATTATACCTCATCTGGACCTCAATAGTCTCATTACTAAGGGACAGAACTGCTGTGTTAAGGTCAATGTCGCTGCTCCCAGCATTGGGCTCAACATATATAGCCAGGGCGTTCACAGCACCTCCTGGAACAGAGGTTATGTTACCAACGACTGAAGTCACCATTATTCCACTGGCAACCTGTTCCGTCGAAACCCTG
>JALUUU010000251.1 GCA_027021185.1 archaeon
GGTATCATTAGTCTTCAACGCCGACGGCAGAAAATATAAAATAATCAGGAGCTATGTGGAAGGAAGAAGCGGCGCCATGCTTTACGACGGGGAGGGCAGAATAATATCCACTGGGGAGAAGGGCAGGCAGACGACTAAGGAGATTGAGAAAAGAGTCCGCATGGACTCCAAGCTCTTCACCAACGCCATATACATTAGGCAGGGACAGATAGACGCCCTCCTAACCGCAGAAGCCAGAGAGAGAAAAGAGCTCATCGGAAAGCTGATAGGCACCCAAGAGCTTGAAAAAGCCTTTGTCAATATGCGGGAAATACTGAATGACTATGAGCTCATGGCACAGCGATACCTTGACGTCCCTGAGGAGATAAAAGAGACGAGATCTAGAATCCAGAAGGAACAGTCTGAGATCAAGAAACTGCTTATGGAAGTGAAAAGGCTTGATCATAGGCTTAGGGATGTTATGGTCAAAAAAGCTGACAAGGAGAAAGAGGGGGAGATCCTTGAGAAAGCCATTAACCTAAATAAAGAGCTTGTGATGAAAAAGCAGGAGCTGGAGGCGAGCAGGCGAAGGCTGAGGGAGATAGAGGAAAACGAGAAGATTCTGCGAAGCACCCAGAGCGCAAAAGAACGATATGAGTCCCTCCGGGAGGAGATAAGGCGCTTGGAGGAAAAGATAACCATTCTCAAGGAGATTCGGAGAAATCTCGCCCGGATTCGTCGCGATATTCAGAATAAAGAAAGAAAGATGGCCCAAGTTGAGGCAGTGAAGGAGAGGGGATTGAGGGAGGGAAGTTCTTTCCTCGGAAAAAAGATTAACGAACCAAAAACCCTTGAAGCCGAGCTTTTGAAGGAGATTGATAGGCTGGAGAAAAAAATAGAAAGAGCAGACACATCAATAAAAGAATTGGAGAGGCGGATAGGGGAGCTTAAGGGAAAAAATAAGGAGATGAAGGAGGCCTTGGAGGAGCTTCTTGGGGCCGAAGAAAGGTGTCCGGTGTGCAGAAGGCCGTTGACGAAGGAGCACAGAGAGAAGGTAATCAGGGAGTACAGGGAAAGCCTGAGGCGTAACACTGAGGCGATTAGGCAAAGCATAGAAGAGAAAAAAGAATTGGAGAACGAGAGACAGAGCTGCCTGGAGAGACTGAGAAGGGCCCGAGGGATAAATATCGAGATAATAAAAAACGCGGCCAAAGACTATAACACCCTCCGCGAGGAGGCCATCAAGCTAAAAGACGAACTCAGAGAGAAAGATCAAGAGGTTCGAAGCATTACCGACCTCGTGGAAACTCTCAGAAAAAAAGATGAGGAGAAGAAGTCTCTGAGGAGGGATTATGAGAGATACATCGCCGCAGTGGGCTTTCTCAGAAAAAACGCACCGGAGAAAGAGGCTATAGAGAAACGGGAAGAAGAGCTTTTAAAGATTATTCAAGAGCTGAGGAATGAGATCAGCAGCCTCGGCATCGCCCCCGACAGGGAGAAACTGGAATCTGTGCGCAGAGATGTGAAGTCCCTTTACGACGCCGCCATTCTTTTATCAAACAATAAAAGCGCCAGGGAGGCTGAGGCCAGAGATAAACAGAAGATCATAGATGAATTAGAAAAGAAGCTGGAGGGGCTTAGGGTGAAAAAAGAGGAGGCAGAAAAGCTTGAAGAGTTTCTCCAATTGCTCCGTAAGATAAGAAATCTCTTCCATAAAGACAACCTTCAGAAAAAGCTTCGGGCCAGGGCAAGGCCCCTGATAGAAAAACACGCAAGAGAAGAGTTCCAGAAGTTCCATCTGCCCTACTCTGACATCTCTCTAAGCGAGGACTTTGAAATCACCCTCTATGGCCCAGAGGGGGGAGTAAGAATGGACATGCTCAGTGGGGGAGAGAGAATTGCCGCGGCCTTAGCCCTTAGGATAGGGATAGCAAAGGCTCTGGCCGGCTCAGCTATGGAGCTTCTGATGCTCGACGAACCCACCATACATTTGGACTCCACCAGGAGGAGAGAACTGGTTGAGATAATAAAGAACCTAACTACTCTTCCTCAGACAATAGTTGTGACCCATGATAAAGAATTCGAGGGAGCCGCTGACAGGCTCCTTGAGGTGGAGAAGACAGACGGCGTCTCCACGGTAAAGGAGGGATAGGGGGGGTAGAGGGGTGGACTGGAAGACTTGGGTTGGAGGTGGAACGAGTCAAAACCGAGGTCTTTCCAGTCCAGTTTTACTGAACGGCCATTATAATTTAAATTAATTATTTTTCGAGGGCCGAAAAACCGCCGCAGAACCGAGTGATGTAGTCGGCTCCGAGTTTTCCAGCGGCATAGAGATCGTCCTCTCTTATTCCTGGAACCCCGCAGGACACAAGTAAGACATTCCTTGTTTTAAGAGTTATTTTGGTATTATCAGCGTCCCTATAGGGATACACTGCTATGATTTTGGCTCCGTCCTCGATGACAATCTCTCCTCCTCTAAGGATTTTCTTATCTTTCATGCCGATGCCTAAGAAGCTCTCCCCCTCCGCTGCGTACCTCATGAGGAGGTCTCCTTCAACCATGTCGCCGTCAAAGGCGGCCAGGGCTATGCCGCTCTCCATAGAGGCCAGATTATACGCGTCTACGAGGGTGTTTATCTTTGGAAGACTTTTTCCCTGCAGGACTCTTCTTATCAAAGCCTCAGAAGCCGGCCTTATCTTCGTGGGATCAATGTTTAATCTCCAGAAAAAGTCCCGGTATCTCCTGAAAGTTTTTTCGTCTTTGAGTCCTGCAAGGGTGTACCTGTTTTTAACCCTCGCAATAACATTTTTTTTAAAATCCTCCAGCTCAGATGAATGCCTGGCCACGCGAACCCCTTGGATTCTCCACACTAGCGCCCTCAGCTCAGGGAAATCTCTCCTCAGCTCCTGAGTTAGCTCGATCATGGTGGATTATACTGCCTTATTCTATAAAATAGATATTGAATGCTGTGGCATTAAAGCATCGATAGAAATACTTTAATTTTTAGGTTATGTTTCAGATTCTGAGAAATAATCATTATATATTCCCCTTTTTTCTTTTTAGATATTTAAAAGAGATAAAAAGGCCGTTATGAGGGATATATCGGGAAAATGAAATCTTTCGGAGACATGAGGATTCGAGAAAGGAGTATTATTGGATTCTTGATCATTGCTTTAAGCGTGGCTGGGGTAGGGGTCATAGGTTTAATGGCGACAGATAAGGCATACAATGCCGCAGAGACTGTATACAGGGAGAAGGTGCCAATTATGGAGGCGGCTCAGTCCGCCTCGTTGGCGGTCGTCGCTGGCAGGGACGTTATGGCAGAGTACCTTGTTCACGAGAGCACTGAAGAGAGAGAAAAATTACGAAGCAACTTTGGAGAGCTGGTCAAGGATTTCCACATGTGGCACCATGCTACTCTAATGGGCACAGATAACAAGAACTTCCAGGAAAATTACGGCGATAGATGGGCGGAGAAATACGGTGAAAAGCAGGTTTCAGCTGTTTCTCAAGACTCTCCTGTCAGGGAGAAATTCACAGAGGCCGATGAATATTTTATTAAGTTCCAGGGAGCCAGCCAGGCGCTTATGCTGGCCCACGACACCATGCTGGCTAAAAAACAGGAGAAAAACCGACTGGTCAAGGACCTCAAGAATTCGAGGAAAAACATCCAAGAGATCATCCTGGGCTACGACGATGTTAAACTGAAGTTCGATTTCATGACGATGAAGTACAGATCAAAAGAGTATATCTTCCAATACATGGATGAAAAACACGAAAAAGAATGGCTTGAATCCGTTTCAATCTTAAAGGCGAATGTCAAAACTTCGACCCTCGATGAGGCATCTAAGAAAAAGGTTTTAGATGATCTGGAAGACTATGAGGCCTTCGCCCAGAAGGTCATAGGCGTTATCGAGGAGATTAACCAATTAAACGCGGAAGAACTCATCCACATGCAGACCCTAGATGCCGCCAGCATCCAGGTGGAGGAGGCGATGAATGCCATAGTGGACATTGCCAACAATGAGATGGACGCAGCGATAGCCTCCGCAAAACAGGCAAAGTCTTCCTCAAATGTGCTTATGGTTCTTGCAACTGTTATAGTCATCGCTCTTGCATTGTTAATAGGGCGTTTCTTGGCTGAGAGCATCACAAGGCCTCTTCACGATCTTAACGACGGCGCCGGAAGGATCTCGAAAGGGGACCTAACTAGGGAAATAGATGTGAAAACCAAAGATGAGCTGGGTGACCTGGCCAGGTCTTTCAGAGACATGACAGAGAACCTCCGCAACCTTGTGTCCCGGGTTCAGAGAAGTGCCCAGCGCGTAGCTGTAACCTCTCAGGAGCTCGCGGCATCTAGCGAGGAGATGGCCTCAACTACATCTCAGGTTTCCTCCACTGTTCAGCAAATAGCCACTGTGGCCTTGAATCAGTCTCGGCAGGCAGAGACCGCTAAAGAAAAAGTCGATCACATGGCTGAGATGGTTTATCATATTTCAAGCAAGGCCCAGGAGGCATCTGAGATTTCAAAAAGCGTTGGCGAGACAGCAAAATCAGGGGGCATGGCAGCTAAACAGGCGTCTGCCAAGATGAACGAGATTCATATTGTTGTAAACGACTCAGCTCAGATGATGAAGCAGCTAGGGGAACGCTCCAACCGCATAGGGGAGATAGTGAATGTTATTACTAACATCGCCGAGCAGACTAATCTTTTAGCCCTCAACGCGGCCATAGAGGCCGCCAGGGCAGGTGAACATGGCAGAGGATTTGCAGTTGTTGCCGAGGAGGTCAGGAAGCTCGCCGAGCACTCTGCACGCGCCGCCGATGAGATAAGCGGCCTAATAAAGAGCATTCAAAATGAAACCTCGAAGGCTGTTGAAAGCATGGACTACGGGGCTAGAGGGGTTGAGGATGGAGCAGCCGTGGTTAACAAAGCACTGACTTCCTTGGAGGATATAGTTGGAGCGGTGAACGGAACCATCGCCAGCGTCCAGGAGATTTCAGACGCAACCAAGGAGCTCTCCAGCCTCACAGAAGCCATAGTGAAAGCCATGGAGGATATCGCCTCGAAGGCGGAAGAGGCCGCAGCTGGGACAGAGGAGGCCTCGGCGGCAACAGAGGAGCAGGCGTCAAGCATGCAGGAGGTCAGCTCCATGGCTCAGGAACTGGCCTCCTTGGCGGGTCAGCTTCAGGATGTCACTCGGAGATTCAAACTTAGCGGTAACGGCCAGATAAAGCTAAAAACCAAAGAAGACCAGGGGAAGGGCGCTGCTGGAACAACCCTCATGTCCCTCGGCGAATCCACAATGAGCCTTCGGCCGAGGGCTGAGCCAGCGGCCCATGACGGCGGAACCAGGGTAAAAGAAAAATAAGTGGGCGAAAATGTCCTTATACGCAATCGATTAGCCAGGATAAGCTGAGCTGGGCTTCTTTTACTTCCTGGGTATAAGTCGCTTGAAAATATACTGAACCTCCACAGATACCCCCTA
>JALUUU010000252.1 GCA_027021185.1 archaeon
CAATGTCGGCTTGATCTCGCAGCCACCCTCGTTGATAACTGCAAACTCCCCGTAGGCATACATAACAGTCCTCTCCAGCACTCTGCCAATGGCCTTCGGGTCCTTCTTCCTGGCGCATAACAGCCAGCCCTCTCCCTCTACCTGAATGGAGTAGGGTTTTAAGAGGAGAGGTTCTTTAGGCACCTTGGCAAGGTGCTCAGGCAGCAGAAGAATCGTCCCGCGTCTTGAAACCCTAGGCAGCATCTCAACGAGGACTTTATCCTTGACAGACCAGAACTCTCCCGCAAGCAGCCACTCCCTCCCATCCCAGGCCGCAGAGACCGTGGCTGGAAGGCCACCCGCCTTCAGCACTTCAGGACCCTCGTATCTAACTAGTTTCAGAAGCTCCTCGTCGTATTTGTAGACAGATTTGCCTGCAAGGATAAGCCATTCTTCACCGTTCCAGTGTATCTCCCTCACCGGAGGCTCCACCACCCCCTTCAAAACTGTTAAATTCGCACCGTCATACTTGAGCAGCTTGTAATTCTTTTCTTTATCTCTATACAACGCCTCCTTTTCTTCTTTGGTCATGTTCAACAGTCTCTTTTTCTGAGCGATAATTTCTCCAGGCAGTGGCTCCTCCCCAGGCACCTTCGCAAAGATCAAGCAGTACCCAGGGTTGCAGGCGATTTTCTCTATGTCGTAGCTGGCTATTTCATTAAGAGTTTCTCCATCGTATTTCGCTAGGCTTTTCCAGGCGTTGATGAGCCAGAAATCCCTGGTATGATCTATGCCGAGGGTCCTCTCGTTTAGGGCACCAACTTTCTGAAATTCTTTTCCGTTATATCTCACCAGGCTGCCGTCAAAGGAGCCGATGAGGAATTCGGAGCCGTTCCAGTCAATGGCAGACACGCCCTCCGGCTGAGCATGGGCGAGGCTTGCAAATGCGGTGGAAAACAAGTAGTAAGCTGCTAATACTGCCATTCCGAGTCGCAGTTTCCGTCCGACCATTCTCCTCACCATGCCCCTCCGGCCAGGTGTAATAGAAGATAAAGAAACCCGAGGGCAAGGGCAGAAAACAGGAAGATGGTGAGGAGTAGCACTGAAGCAGGCTGCGGTTCTCTGATCCTGTGAAGCACCGCCTTCCAGATCAAAATGACAAACATGGCAGACACTACTCCAGAGAACAGGAAGAGGATTATTTGGGGCCAGTTAGGCCCGGGGACGTGGGTGGTGATGCGCAGAGCCTTCTGGAGATTTACGAACACGAGGAAGGTGAGCAGTATCCCATAGGGTATGCCCAGAACTATTAAAAGAGATTTGAAGAACCTTGGAAGAGTTTTCATCTCCTTCCTCCAGTGGTCCAGCGGCGATACAGAAGGGGCGGCAGGAGGGCCGGCACGACTGCGGCGGTTGGTCCGCATATTCCTCTCCCCACTTCCCTGTCCGGATACTCCACCACCACCTCTTTCATGGGCTTGCCACTCAAGGGGACGCCCACCTTCGCTCTGATTAGCCACGATCTGCTAGTGGCATCCCACGTGTAGTTCGTGACCCAGTACGCCTCTTCTTTCCGGAATCTAATGGTGGGTGGAATGATTTTCTTTAAATTAACTCCATCGTATATCTCCACGACGCTCGTGTGGAACTCGCCCTTCCTGTAGTGGATCAGCCATTCCTTCCCATTCCACGTCATGTCCTTGATTTCGCCCTCGACAGAAAGCTCTTTGAAGTCGTCTCTATCGTATCTCAGCAACCCCCCTGCGCTTCCCGGATAGGATACCCAGTAGCCGATGAGGCAGTACTCTTGAACACAACGGATGGTCGAGATTATTTTGGGGCTGACACCGCGGATATGGGTCTTGTTCAGCTTTGCATCTGCACTTAAATCGGTGAAGGTTTTACCGTCGTATCTAAGAATGGTGGAGGTATATGTTCTTCCAAGACGGCGACCGACGCTACGATTATAGTTGCTTATGCCAAGCAACCAGTACTCGCCGCTCCAAGCTATAGCCGTGACGCTCTCATTAACGCCTATACCCGCCTGGCGTGTCAGATCCTCAACAGCGGTTCCGTTTTTCTTGAGGAGCTTTCCCCCCGTGTAGTCCAGGCAGTAGTCCTGGTTGCAGACCTCCTCAGCATAGGCGGCGCTGAAAAATGCAAGCAAGCCAGCCAGGAGCATAAGCTTCTTCGTTTCTACTCCCCCATTACTACAAATCCAAATAGCACTGGGTACTTGGAGCATATTTAATCCTTTCAGATGAAACGATTTCATTGCAAACAGAGAATATATCAGAAAACCAACAGGAGAGATAAAAACCTTCTAACATCATTTCTGATCCTTTTTTTAGTTGGATTTCTGTCTTTATTTCTATAACTGCTTGAGAAAGTACATGATTATCTTAAACTAGAGAGATACTTACTAAACACCGCTTTCACCACAGGACTATAGTAACTCAATCATCCCCTAAGAACCGTTCCCAAGGGTTAATTATCTCACCCTTTATTTACCGCATCTTTTGACGATTCCTGAAAACTCCAATTTCCCACGCCATCAGGATATCTCCACCATGCTCTGTCGTCGTCTTCGGCATCTGTTAACAAAGAACTCCTTGTTTCCTTTATTCCAGTACCTCTTGTTTAACCTTCCTGTTTTAGCTCAGCAATAGCCCCCACGCTAATTTACGTCGATCTTAAAGTCTAAAGGCGCTCCGGGTTGAGAGGGGCTGATTTCTCCCAGACCTCCTGGAACTTCTCTCTCAAGCCCTCCCCCAGCTCTCTGTCCCATACAGATATAACCGCGAAATATTCAACCGGATCTATAGGGTTCTTCACGGTTAGAATGACCTTCTCACCGTCGATTATATCATAGGGAGTGTGCACTTTTTCCACGACCCTAACATGCAGATTGCCGCCTAAAAAGGTTATCAGCCGAGATATGGTGGATGAGAACCCCAAGCCCTGGAGATTAGCTATATCGCCAGCTCCCAGCAGTATTTTAATGACCACTCCTCGCTCTAAGGCCCTGACCATCTCGCCAAACATGGGCTCATCATAGGGATCATACCTTTCCAGCTCAAGATACATCAATATCTCTTTTTCAGCTTCGGCTATTCTTTTTTCAAAGGCCTCGTGGACTTCTCTGTGACCAACAGCGACACTCCAGAAGGGGCTTTTCTCTTTTTGCTGTTCTTCCTTTTTGACAAGGGTCTTCTCCAGGGATAAGGCTGCCCTCGATAGCTGCTCGTATTTCTCATCGAGCTCCCTCTTTTTCCGGGAAAGGATACGCTTAACTGCCACCCGTGGATCTACTGCCTTATACCTCCTTGGGCGGGAATCCTGCACATCTACAAGGTTCATTTCTTTTAACGAGTTTAGGACATCATAGATCCTGCCCGTGGGTATGTCCGCTCGGGAAGATATGATATGAGCTTCAGCGGTGCCCAAGGAAAGTAGAGTCAGGTAAGCTTCGGCCTCATAGGTGCTTAAACCCAAGCATCTCAGCATATCGGACTTATCGATTTCCATTATAAACCACTGCTCAGTTGTTTTCAGTGTAAAAGTCTTAAATACTTGCCATTTAAACCTTTTTGCATGGTCAATGCCGCTGAAATACTACTAGCCGGAGGGGTATTCTACCTGTTCTTGGGGACCCTTACAGGATGGTGGCTGTACTGGGATATGAAACGCCACAGCGGAGAGGGACAACGTTATATCTGGGGGTCCCACAGGGCAGCTCTCTGGTTCGGATTCATGGCCCTGGGATTAGCATATGCCATGGAAAAACTGAGCTTCACGGGCAACATGGCAACTGTTTTGGCCTTGGGGCTTAACACAGGTTTTTTAATGGTTCTCATCGGACAAGTAACTTTAGGGATAAGGCGCAACCCGAATCAAATAACAAACCCAGACCGTATCCCTCAGTTTTTAACCGGCATAGGAGACATCCTTATAATGACGGTCATAGGCGTTATCCTATACGGAGCCCTCACTGCCTTCTGGTTCTGAGGAATATGTCAAAAGGCATTTCCCACGAATTTTCATTCGAATCGTCCTCGGTACCTTAATATATCACGAACATTCAAATGCCATACATCCATCCCCTGGGGGTGTTTTTATGGGGAAGCTTGTTGAATTGAATCATGTCCTCGAAGATGGAATGAGGGCCTACCCCAGCCTGCCCAGCCCTAAGATAGGGGCTTTTCTCGATCATAAAGCCTCGCGACCCCTCTATGACGGCAAGGCTGAATTCTACCTAGGAAAAGTAGAGATGGTTTGCAACCTTGGCACCTATTTAGACAGCCCATTCCATCGCCACCAGGATAAAGCAGACCTGAGCCAGGTGCCCCTTGAAAATGTTGCGGGCATTCCTGGGATAGCTCTTAACGCCGCCGCTTCATCAAATCGCTCTGTCACTATAGATTGTAATCCGGCGGAGCTAAAGAATATGGCAGTCCTCATTAGAACCGGTTGGGACCGGCTATGGGGAACAGACAGCTACTGGGATCTTGGACCCTATCTCTCAGAAGCATCCGTGGATCTTTTAATACGCTCAAAGGCGAGGCTCGTGGGAGTTGATTTCTGGAATGTCGACAACAGCATGGACCCGGCTCGCCCTGCGCATACCCGGCTTCTCGCCTCTAACATCCTAATCGTTGAAAACCTTTGCAATCTGTCCGCCCTTCCGAGGACGGGCTTCAGGTTCTATGCTGTTCCCCTCCGGATAGTAAGGGGCGCCTCTTTTCCTGTCAGGGCCTTCGCGAAGATAGATGAATAATTTAATTTAGCTGTAGCCAGTGCCCTTGTTTTCTCTTGACAGAAGCTTTGCAACTGGTTGACAATCCCTGAATGCGGAATGGTAATTAAATAGAACCCCACTGAAAGGATACATATGAAGCCGAGGCTTAACCGCCTGAAGGATTTCTGGTTGTTGACAGCCTCAAAGGCTGGGGGCGTGAGCAGGAAAACCCTTGAAAAACTGATTCCCGAGGAAGTTTTGAAGAATTCCCTCTTTATCGGGAGTTTCTATGACGTGGCGAGAAAAGTGGAAACCCTGACCGAAGAGACCGGAAAAGAGGGGAGCAGAAAATTTCTTCTGAAGAAAGGCCGCGGCCAAGTCATTGACCTCGCGGTAACCCCTGCAACCGGCCTTCCCATCACCCTGTGGTCCGCCCTGATCACAGACGGATGCAGGGTAGCCGCTTGGACGCTGAACACCGCCGCGAAAAGCGCCAGCGAAGCCGGGTCTGGCGATGAATTGACGGTGTCCCGGGTCCTGCGCGCCACGGCAGGAGGGATCGAGCGCACCGGGAACTTCTCTGAGAGCATATTCGTGTTCTTTGACAGGCCTGGAAAAGCCGAGGCCGAGGCCTTGCTGGACTCGTCCAGGGAACTGCTGGATTATGCGAAAGAAAACTCGGCAATGTTGGGGAGCAAAGTAATGAGGGACGCGCAG
>JALUUU010000253.1 GCA_027021185.1 archaeon
GGTTCTAGCGGGTGAGGTTTTTAAGGCTTTAATCATAGTTTAGAGCATGGTTTATGTTTATTTCGATGAATCCGGAAATCTCGGGTTCAGCCGACGGTCAACAAGGAATTTCGTTATTGCCATGGTGGTTCCAGGGGCGCGCAGGAGAGTTGAGAACTGTGTTAAACATACGAAGATGAGGAAGCTGCCGAGAAAACATAGGAAGGTCTCGGAGGTCAAGTTCAGCAAGGCAAATCACGAGGTAAGGGAATACCTGCTCAGATGCATCAGTAATAAGCCAGTGGATCTTTACTATTTGAACATTGAGAAATCCATGGTATACCCTGATCTACGCAGTAATAAAAGCAGATTATACAATTTTATCATCGCAACCCTCTTTAAATGGTTGATTGAAAGATATCCCCCCCAGCACTTCCACTTAATAGTTGATAAATCCCTGGCCAGGTTTCAGAGGGAGAACTTCGACTGGTATGTTGAAAACAGGGCAAGGCTCTGGGGTGAGAGAAGGGTTGATATGACCATTACCCACGAAAACTCCTCCAACAGCTACGGCCTGCAGATCGCCGACTTCGTGGCCGGGGCGGTGTTCCATAAGTACGAGCGAGACAACGAGGAGTACTACAACCTCATCGAGGATAAGATATGCATAGGGGGAACCCTCTGGAAAGACGTTGTCTTCTATGAGAAATAACATTAATGTGAAGTGGTGACTCCGTCCCTACTCGTCCCATCCGTTTGCAGCCCTGTTTATGCTCAGGGCGTTTACACGGCATCTTCCTTTCGGGAGGAGTCCCCAGTCAGCGGCGGGATATTACTCACCACTTCTAATAGATATAGTAAGAAATAACCTTTATAAAGATATCGTAGTCCTTATAAAGAATATTCTATCAATCATCCTTGTTTTCTTCTGCCTACATATCTCATACCTAATGGCGTTTATGAACATATCCCTATCAGGGGATAAATACATCCCATGGTTCTAGTACCATGGCTTGCGCAAGGATTTTAAATCCCCCTGGGAGCAGCCTTATGATATGCCCCTGGTTGCGCTGCTGAAAGAGATTGCCAGGTTCCTTAAGGCCGTGGATAGAAAGCTGCCGAGGGAATTCAGAGGCCATATCAAAGCAATAATATGTTTAATCTTTGCTTTGGCCATGATCCAGGAGGTTAGGGGCAGAGGATGTAAAGCGCTTCGCTGCCAGGCAGGATAGTGGAGGCGTGATGGATGCGGCTTCATTATTTCCTAGGAAATAATCCTTAAATAAAAGGTGGCAAAGCAGCAAAATGCTGCTGAGCCGTTAAAACTTCGCCTAATCAAAGGCTTATACTTTTTATAACGATGGCAAATGCTTTTAGGACATAAAAGACACAACAAAAAGATAAAAAAATGAAACGCTACTCCATAGTGCTAAAGGGCAGAGTCCAAGATGTGGGGTTCAGAAGCAGGATAATAGGCACCGCCCAGATATACGGCATCAGAGGATACCCCCCAACCAAACGACCTGGACGGCACCGTTAAGATGATCTGCGAGGGCCCAGAAGAACAACTGGACAAGTTTCTAAGGGACATCGACATCAGAGAGGAAACCCCCACGGGCATAAGGGTTGAAGTGATGGAGAAAAAAGAAATCCTCATTGACTTTCCCCTCCCTCTGAGATTCGCCCCAACGGAGGTTGAGGAGCTGCGGGACATCTCCAGGAAGCTGGATAAGGGCGTGGAATCTCTTAAGAAGATTGAAGGGTCGGTATCCCTCAACACAGAGTTAACGGCTAAGAACACTGAAATCCTTCAAGATATTAATAACTCCCTTCCTCAGAGAATCGCCCAAGCCCTTAAGGACGTATTAAAGTAACTCTCAGTCTGCCTTCCGCAGCACCAGCTCAGAGCGGTCTATCACCCACTTTATCCTATCGCCTTTACCGATCCCAACGGCCTGAGCCAGCACCCTCGGTATGGTTATCCTGAGCTGCCCTTTCGTCTCATAGACTTTATAGGTTTTCTCTCCCATGTTTTTAATAGTAAGGTTTTTAGCTATTAAAGGTTAACTATAAATACAATAAAAGCACCAAATTACTATTGGTTTTTGAAGTAGGTTGAGGGAATCCGGCCCCTGGCTTTAAACACCGGGTCTAAGCCCTGCTTCTCAAGCATTTTTGTATACTAATTTTTCCTGTGAACCCTTCCTAGAAACTCAAAACTCAGAGCATCGTTTCCCGTAGACAATAGTGGGGGAGGGGGACCCATGGGCCATGCTAAAAATAGCTGGTTTTGCCCATGGGCTTGGCAGGATATAGAATGCCTCGATTATTAAAACTTTTCGCTGTCTGCCGCCTATGACGCCTCTTGCTTCTCCTTCCACTCCCTGTAGAGGCTGCAGTTCCGGACTATCAAGACATTGGTCTCGGCCTTCTCCTTCACCGCCAGGGAGACGTGGCCCATCTTAACTCTCTGGAGCTTGCTCAGCCCCCTGCTGCCCACAACGATGAGGTCATAGCCGGGGGCCTCCTTCAGTATGGCCTCTCTAACGCTCTTAACCCCCTTGCCGGCTATGCAGAGGGGCTCCGCTTCTATGCCGAAGACGTCCTTCAGCATCCTCTTGCCCACCAGGTCGCACCTCTCAGCCTCCTCGGGCTCGATGTACTCGGGAGCCACTGAAAGGAGGGTAACCTCCGCTCCGAGGGCCTTCGCGAGGCTGCCTGCTAAGAACTCAGCCTCTTCCGCAGACTCAGAGCCGTCGGTGCACACGAGAATCCTATCTAGGGACACGTCTTTCTTCACCACGAGGACAGGGACGTTGGCGTACTCCGCCACCTCATAGGAAACGCTGCCGTAGAGAAACCTCTCAATGCCGGACATCCCTGCTGAGCCCACAACAACAAGGTCGTAGCCTTTCTCGCTCTCCTCAAGGATGACGTCGGACGTCTTACCCGCCACCATCTTCTTCTTCGCCTTCAGGCCGTATTCCTCGGTGATCTCGTCGACTCTCTTATAGATCTTCTCCTTGAGGAAGGGCAGGCCGTGGAGAAGGTCTGCAAGGGTTTTCCCCCCTTCCACGATGGTGTAATGGAAGCTGGTCCTAAACCTCTCGGGCAGTTTCTCCACAACGTAGATAACAGTGAGCGCACCTCCAGTGGCCCTGGCTATCTGGGAGGCGATCTTTAAGGCGGTATAGCCGTGCTCGCCTCCATACATACAAGTCAGGATCTTCATTATCATCCCCCATCTACGAAGGCCTCAGCGGTCTTCAGAAGCCCCTCGGGGAAGCCCACGACGCTGAAAACGATGGCAAAGGTAAGAACCCACATTACGGCTAGGGATATGAGCCATATGGGCAGGCCGTACCTTACGAAGTCTGCTGGATGAAGGATTCTTTCCCCGGTGTCAGGATACCTACCAAGTCCGTAAATAATAACGTTGTTTGGAGTTCCTATAATCAAAAAGTGGGCGAAGCTGGTGGAAAAGGCCACGGCCAGGCCGCTGGCCCAGGGCTCCGCGGCGTTCCCGGATAAAAGCCCCATGTTCAATGCTATAGGCCCCAGAAGGGCCGTGGTGGCGCCGTCGCTCATGAAGTTGGTTATGGTGCCTGAGAGCAGGCTCAGGGGTATCCAGAGGGCCAGCCCCTGGTTCATACCGAAGGTTTCCAGGACGTCTATGAAGGTGTCGGCTATCCAGTAGGCAGCCCCGGTGTACTTCATAAATGCCCCCAGCCCCATGGCTCCGAGGTAGACGAACCACGCGTCCCAGGCGATGCCCCTCAGCATCCTCTCCCAGTCAACAACCCTGAAGAGAGGGGGCAGCAACAGGGCGAGCAGGGCTGGGCCGCCTATTCCCAGGCGGGTCTCCATTCCCACCGCCTCGGGGACTATCCACAGCACGAGGAGGAGGGCCATTATCCCTGCCATAACCTTCTCACCGTAGCTCATAGGCCCCTTACGCCTGAGCTCCTCCTTTATGGCCTCTATACCCGGGGTGAGGTCCCTGACCTTGGGGTTAAACATCCACATGACGTAGAAGGCCACGAAGAGCCCCAGCACGGGCACCATGGGGAAGCCGTACATCATCCACCGGGCGAAGCTCATGGGCACGCCGTAGTCGCTGAAGTACTCCATCATGATGGCGTTCCTGCCCCCGGCTACGGGGGAACCCGTGCCCCCGACATTCATGGCGTACGTCAAGGCTATCATGAGCATCTTGGCCAGCTCCCTGTCGTGGCCCTGGATGGTTCCCTTCTGCTGGGCAGCCTTTACCGAGCCGTAGTAAACCGCCGCCATGACTGGGGCCAGGAAGGCCGCCAGGGCATGGGCGGAGATGAAGGAGCTGAGCATGGCCATGACTATGGTTAGGGTGAATATGGGCCTCCTGAAGCCGTAGGCCCTGCCCAGGATGAGGGCCGCTATCCTGGAGTGAAGCCCCACCTCCGCGACGGCGTAGCCCAGGGCCAGGACCCCGAGGATGAAGAATGCCGCATCAGAGAAAAAGTTCTTGGCTATGTCGCTGGGCCTGGGCCCGTCAAGGCCGAAGACGTAGCCAAAGAAGGGTATGGTGAGGGCTGCAGCACCTATGGGCATGGCGTCGGTGGCAAAGAACACGATAACCATTATGGTGATGGCGATGACCAGCTTAGCCTTCCAGGCGGTCTCCCTGGGAGAGTCGGACAACCCCTTCTCAGCCATGGCCTTGTGGTAGCCTCTCTCCTCAGCGACCTCCACGAGGCTCATGGGAACTGGCACCACGAAGCCTATCAGGGCGAATAATCCGAAGCCAACCGCGAGCCAAAATGTCTTATGGGCAAGGATGCCCGAGCTCTCCAGAACACCGTCATGTTCTGTCGTCATAAGTTCAGCATCTCCTCAGCATTTACCAAGTCCATGAAAAAAGAGTAACCCATATTATTAAAATCTACCTATTACGGGGACAAACAAAGACCCCGCGGACATAAATAATGGCAAAAATATAAGTCATCTCTGGGTGACAAGTTACCATGGCGGACGAGGACACAACGCTGCAAGAGCTTAAGGAATGGGTCGCCAGGTTCAGGGATGAGCGAGACTGGAGGCGGTACCACAACCCCAAGGACCTCGCAGTCTCGATATCCATAGAAGCAGCAGAGCTCCTGGAGGTGTTTCAGTGGAGAAACCAGAAAGAGGTGGAGGCCATGCTACGTAGAGACGGCCTCAGAAAGGTTAAGGCCGAGCTCGCGGACGTTATAGTATACTGTGTCTCCCTGGCGGACATTCTAAAGATAGACCTGTCAGAGGCTATATCGGAGAAGATGCGGGAAAACAGCGAGAAGTACCCCGTCAGCAAGACAAAGGGAGAGTACAAGAAGTACACGGAGCTCTAGGCAGAAACCTAAATCAGAGACCAGAGTC
>JALUUU010000254.1 GCA_027021185.1 archaeon
TCCTCTAACCTCTGTGCCCGCTATCGTGTCCTCGAGCCATTCCCTGGCTTTCTCGATGCCCTTGCGGTCCAGGTGCTCAGGCGGGCCAGCTATGACGATGAGGGCCTTGTGGGCAGACCTGTAGTCGCAGGGGAGGAGAAGACGTCCCTTAACCGCGCGCTTCACGACGGAGACTATTCGGGAGGCCTTCCCTATCTCGTACTGGTCTTTTTTGAGGAGCTTTGAGAAGAAGCCCTGGGTGCGCACGGCTTCGGAGGCATAGCCGATGCTGCATATTCCACCCGCCCGGAGGGTGTTTATTATCTCGGAGGCGTCCACAACCATCTCCGCCACTTGGGCCCGGCTCCTTGTTTCGCCGGATCTGAAGAGAATGCCTAGACGCTTAACTATGTCGCTGTTTATCCTGTCGTAGGCCTGTCTAACGCTCTCCCCGGAGCGCAGGAAGGCTCCGTTATCCACCAGGATGGCGGCGTCGCACGCAGGGAGGAGGGCTTTGAGGCTTCTTGCGGCGTTTAGGGTGTATATGTCCCCCTCATTCTCCGCGGGGAGGATCCCGATTCCATAGACGGGCTCATCGTATATCTGCTTCAGGCTTTTGCAGACCACGCTTATTGCGCCGCTTCCGGTGCCTCCGCCCAGGCCAGCGACAACGAAAAACGCGTCTAGGGTGCTGACGTCAAACTTAGAGACCCTGTTAAGGATGATTTCTATCTCGTCTTCGGCTATACGTGCTCCCCTCTTATTGTCTGCTCCGACGCCGTGCCCCTTAACGACGGTTTCCCCTATCAGGATCCTGTCTTCCTGGGGGATATAGCGCAGGCCCATTAGGTCGCTTTTAGCCGTGTTTATCGCCATGCACCTGATGGTATTGGGGAAGTGGCTCTTCTTGTCGTCAAGCACGAAATAGTCAGCAATTTTTCCGCCGGCTTGCCCCAGACCTATCACTAATACCTTCATGTTTTATCCTCCGTGCGCGGTGCTAGTTTATAGATAGTCCTACTCATATATACTTAACCTTTTTTTGGTGTACTCTACCAATCCGCCCGAGTTTAAAAGATTCAAAAGGAATTCGGGAAGAGGCTTGAAAACATAACTTTTATTCGTTGTTAGATTCCTAATCACTCCTTTTTCAAAGTCTATCTCTAATTCGTCCCCATCCTCGGCAGAAACATCGCATTCCACCACGGGAAGGCCGATGTTTATGGCGTTTCTGAAGAATATCCTGGCGAAGGACTTGGCCACGACGCAGGATATCCCCGCCCCTATGAGGGCCCTTGGCGCGTGCTCCCTGGACGAGCCACATCCGAAGTTCTCATCCGCTACCAGAATGTCGCCCTTTCTCACCTTCTCTGCGAAGCCAGGCCTGGCTTTCTCAAAGACGTGCTTCGCCAGCTCCCTGGCGTCCCCTGTCACCAGGTACTCCGCGGGGATTATCTGATCTGTGTCGACGTTTGCCCCGAATTTCCAGACCCTTCCTCTCATCTTCTTCACCTTTTCTCACCAACTACGGCCCAGTTCACATGTCTGTGAATCGCTCCGGAGGCGTGTTTCTCCGCCTCCCATACCTCTTTGGCCTCCAGGATATTAAATCCTTTCATGGTATCCAGCACTTCTTCCTCGTCGAAGAAGTGCATCACCTTGCCTTCCACCACGAGGGTTCTCGGACCCAGGACCTCGCCCTCCCCCCGGCGGTAGCCCGGGTCTCGTGTGGAGGCGACGCTGAAGCCCAGGAGCCCGCCTTTGTCGAGGATCCTCTTCATCTCCTCCATGATGGTTCCGCGTTTTTCTCTTCTGAACAGGTGGAGAAAGTTGCTGCTCCAAACGCCTTCGAAGGATCTGTCTTCGAATTCAAGGGCCTCGCCTTTTCCCTGGATGAACACCGCCGGCAGCTCCTTCCAGATTTCCCTGGCCAGCTCAACGGCGGCCTCGGAAGAGTCCACTCCGGTCACCAGGCATCCCTTCTCGGCGAGGTAGGCGCTGTCCCTTCCGTAGCCGCATCCCACCTCCAGCACCCGCGTTTTGCCCCTGGCCCTGAGGTGTTCTGCGAAGACTTTCACCCCTGTGGTCGGGGCTTTACCCCAGATTAATCCTTTTCTCCGGTATTTTCTGTTCCAGTAATCGAAGCTCATCCCTTAATAGAAAACTAACTCAGCTCCCTGGGGTCTGTTATCCTTCCCTTCAGAGCGCTGGCGGCCACCACGGCGGGGTTGGCCAGGTACACCTCGCTGTCCTTGTGCCCCATCCTGCCGACGAAGTTGCGATTGGTAGAGGAAATGCAGCGCTCACCCTTGGCCAGGACGCCCATGTATCCTCCCAGGCAGGCACCGCATGTTGGGCCGCTGACATAGGCGTTGGCCTCCAGAAAGACCTTCACCAGTCCCTCCTCTATTGCCTGCTCGTACACCTTCTTACTCGCCGGGACCACGATCATCCTGACGTTTTCATGAACCTTCCGATCCCTCATGATCTCCGCGGCTATCCTGAGGTCCTCGATCCTGCCGTTGGTGCATGAGCCCAGGTACGCCTGGTCTATAGCCACATCGCCGAGTTCTGCGGCGGGTGCCACATTGGAGGGCAGATAGGGCTTGGCCACGGTGGGGGGGATGTCGGCGGCATTGTATTCTAGGGTTTCGATGTATTCAGCGTTTTCATCCGCGTATACCGGGGTGTAGCTCCCCTTAACCCGTCCCTCCAGGTAGGAGAAGACCTTTTCATCAGGGGGGAAGATCCCCGCCTTGCCCCCTGCCTCGATGGCCATGTTGGCCATGCTTATCCTGTCAGCCAGGCTCATATCCTCGATGGCCTTTCCGTAGAACTCCATGGACTTGTAGAGGGCGCCGTCAACGCCTATGTCTCCGATGATGTGGAGGATTATATCTTTGCCCATGACGTATCTTCCCGGTTCTCCATCCACGACCAGCTTCATGGTCTCCGGCACGCGGAACCACAGGCTCCCCAGGGCCATGGCCGATGCCGCCTCTGTGGAGCCCACACCTGTGGAGAAGGCTCCCAGGGCGCCGTAGGAGCATGTGTGGGAGTCAGCCCCTATTATCAGCCTCCCCGGCGCGGCGAAGCCGTCTTCGATCATCACCTGATGGCATATCCCTGATACCCCCACCTCGTAGTAGTTCTCTATCCCGTACTTCCTGGCGAACAGCCTCATGGCCTTCGCCTGCTCGGCGCTGGCCACGTCTTTGTTGGGGACATAGTGATCCTGGATGAGCACCACCTTCTCTTTTATGGGCTCGACCCCGAATTTTTCGAAGACCTCGAAGGCGGGCAAGCCTGTGACGTCGTTGAGCATGACGTAGTCCACCTCTGCTTCCACGATCTCTCCAGGCTCGACATTATCCTTCCCCGCGGCCCGGGCTAGAATCTTCTCAGCGATAGTCATCGCCAATAGATTCACGGCTCCCATTAAAAATATTTGCCGAAGGGGGAAAAGCATTTATCTTAAAAGGGTGTATCTAATAAAAATGAAGGAAGAGGGGCAGTATCAGAAAGTTACAGTAAGCGGGGTTTTTATGACCAATGCTCCCGAGGGCATAACCCCCATAGTTTTCCTTGAGAATGAGGAGAAGAGAGTGCTGCCCATCTACATCGGTGCCGCTGAGGCTTTTTCTATCCAAACCGCCCTGGAGGATGTCCCTTATCCCAGGCCCCTCACCCATGACCTAATGTTGACCATTATGGAGGAGCTTCACTCGAGGATTGAGAAGGTTATAATAGATGACCTCAACGACGGAATCTTCTTCGCCAGAATAGTCGTGAGGAAGGACGGAGAGGAATACGAGTTCGACGCAAGGCCGAGCGACAGCATAGCCCTGGCCATACGCACAAAGGCCCCTGTGTACGTCTCCAAGGAAGTTATGGAGCAGGCGGCCGTCGACAAAGACGCCTACCAGTTCAAATAGCCTGATCCGTCAGAGAGGCAGGGTGAAGCAGAACCTGCTCCCCTTACCTTCCTCGCTTTCTGCCCATATTTTCCCGCCGTGGGCCTCAACTATGTTCTTGGCGATCGCCAGCCCCATGCCGGTGCCGCCGTACCGCCTCGTCAAGCTGGCGTCTACTTGGTAGAAGCGGTCGAATACCTTGTCGATCCTGTCCAGTGGTATTCCTATGCCTGTGTCGGTCACGCAGACCTCCACCCACCCGTTTCTTTTCCGGGCCACCACCCTCACTTTGCCGCCTTTCTTGTTGAACTTTATCGCGTTGTGGATGAAGTTCCTGAGGAGCTGTTTAATCTGCTCGTAATCCCCCGTAACCTTGGGAAGGTCATCCTCCAGCCGCACCTCCAGGGATACGCCGCATTTCTCAGCCGCGGCCTTGAACTCGTCGCAGACCAGGTTTATAACGTACTCTAAATCCACGGGGGTTAACGTTAGGGACTTTCTGCTCCCATCAACCCTTGCGGCTTCTATTAGGTTGCCCACGATGAAGTTCTGGCGCTCAAGGGCGTTAAGGGCTTTCATGAGAAGCTCTTCTTTCTTTGCGTGGTCTTCCTCCTCCATGGCGAGTTCTATGGCCCCCCTGGCTATGGTTATCGGCGTCCTTAGTTCGTGGCTGACATTCGCGAGGATGTTGCTCTTGAGCTCGTCCAGGGATTTGAGCTCCTCATAGGCCTTACTTATCTCCTCGAATAGCCGGGCGTGCTCCACGGCCACTGAGGCCTGGCCTGCCAGGGTGACAAGGGTCCTTATCTGGTCGTCGGTGAAACGCGTCTTCCGGCGGTTGGCCACGTAGAGAACCCCCAGGGGCTCGCCTTTCCCCGACATGAATGGGACGGCCAGGACGGATACCAGGCCCTCTTTTTTAACGATTTCTAGGGGAGGATTCACGAGGCGCTTGTCAGAGTATATGTCCTCAACGACCACGGGCTTGTTCTCTTTAAAGGCCAGCCATCCCAGTCCCTCACCCTTCTTAAGCTCTATTTCCTTGAATTCCTCTGTGCGGATGCCGTCGAAGGTGTGGTGGCGGATGATGTCTTCCTCGACGAAGCTGTAAAACGCCACATCTGCCTGGGTCAGCTCCCTGGCCTTGGCAACTATGAATTTCAGGAGAGAAGAGAGATTGGGGGTCTCTATTATGCTCCGGTCGATCTCGTGGAATACAGCGAGTTCTTCAACGGTGTGCCTAAGCATCTCCTCGGCTTTTTTCCTCTCCGTTATGTCCCGCACCACGTGAACTATCCTGGCCACTTCCCCTTTTTCATCGAAGATGGGGGAGGTGGTGATGGAAAGCCATCTCTGAAGGTGGGGCTCGTAGTACTCGGAGCGCTCAGGCTTCTTGGAGGTGAGGCACCTGGTCAAGGGGCAGTCCTCCTTGGGCTCTGATAGGCCGTGGA
>JALUUU010000255.1 GCA_027021185.1 archaeon
TAAAGAGAATAAGACCATGGATGTGAACGTTAGCGTTCCATCAACTGGACTAAAACCTGGGACGTATAATATCAGGGTAACCGTATCATCCCCTACGAAAATTTCGTCTGTTGTAAAAAATGCTTCCTATATAATCCCAACACCTCAAATGGTTCTTAGTGGCACAACAATTGATCTTGGTAAGGTAACATTCGAATCTGGCAAAGACTCATCCGAGAGCACTCTGATCGTTCAGGAAGTTGGGGGTTATACCCCTATTGAAGGCCTTAAAATTTCCCTATCTTCTGGAGAGGTTGGCTGGATAACCCACTCTGAAAAAGATTACATTCCTCCAGGCGGTACCGAGAGATATACGTTCAAAGTATTTCTCCCTCAGGATGGCACCCTAGGAGAGAAAACATGGCGATACAGCCTGACAACGAACTATGCGGGCAGTAAAGAGCTTCTTGTAAAGGTTCTTGTGTATTTCCCCGGGGTAGAGGAAGCCCTGAATTACATTAAATCCGTTGGCAGCCTGCCGGAGTACCCTGAGAGCAAGACCATCATAACCAGCACCGTTAATCTTTTGGAAAAAACCAAAGGCACAGTTGACACAAAGAAGATCGTGTCAGTGATGTCTATCTACAGCGGGGCAAGGACTTTTCTCAAAGATATCGAAGACGTCGTGGAGAATAGGGCCCGGGGCAATCTCGTGGCAACTGGTGACAGCGTCATCCGCGCCCATAGATCACTAACAAAAATGAAGGTCGGGGAGGAGAACCTAGACAGTGACTTCAGGGCAGTGATTAAGGATGGCATAAATGCGGCAGATGTGGTGTGGGAAAAAGCTTCAAACGATGCATTAAAAGACCTGGAGATTGAAGCTTCCAAGGCCAGTGAATCTAACTACAAATACGCCGTTATCTACTACAAGCGGATAAGCAGGATATATGCCCTCAAGGGGGACAAGAAAAAAGCTGAGGAATTCTCGACACTGCAAAAAGATATGGAGAAGCTCTATGAGGATTACATCACCTACGCCACTGCCAATAAAACATACGCGGATAATGAGAAGGAAAAAGCCCTCGCCAAAACTTTCAGAATAAAAGATGTCTCCTTTGTGTTAAATCCCCTAGCATTCGACTCTGTCACAGAGGGCTTGGAAAACGCTTTATCATCCTACAAGGAAGCCGAGAAGCTTTACAGGCTCGCTGGTGAAACGGAAGACGCTGACCTGCTCGTGGATAAAATTTCCAATCTAAATGAGCAGCTCGACGCAATCAAGAAGTCTTTCACAGTATACGGTTTGTTGCTAGTGATTATATTTGTTGGTTTCTTGATTCGTACAAGCTTGGCCCTGCAGCACTATCGCCTAGATGAGGAAGAGGGTCACGTAGGCGATATCGTGATGAAAGGAGAAGAGAAAACAAAGGAACTATAATATACCGTGGCTTAGCCTATCCAGAATATCTTTTCTCCGCATCATGTCTTCTACACAATCGAGAATAGCGTCCGCAAACACCAACTTAACCGCGGCCCTCAATTTCTCCACGGCTCCTCCTCTCCCATATTCCTCTTCGGCCTTTCTTACGAGGTCGTCTGCCATTTTCCACATCCCTGAGAGAGGGGTAATGGTCAATTTACCTATTTTATCTGTTATTTCATCGTCGATTAAACTCAGCCTTCGCCGAATAATTGGGATGGATGCCTCAACATATTGAGGAGGATTAGAAACGGCCTTCTCTATCTTACCCCGATCACCAAATTTAGTAGTGCATTCTTCCCCTGGTTTGCCTCCTACTTCATAGAGCTTCACGTTTCTCCAATCCAATAGTATCTCTGTCAGGTCCTGACAAACTGTCTCAGCGGTTGTAACTAGACTCTCTAGTATATCGTTGTAATCAAAATACTTCGAACCACTTGACAGATCAGATGATGCCTCAACAAAATCAACAACACTTTCAGCGAGGGATTTAAAATAGCTAGGCAGACATGTGTCCAAGTGGGAGACAGAGGTATACCCGCGCTTAACTTCCCCCACTGCAGCTTTGAGTCTAACCTCGTCCTCCTCCCTAATACCCACAAGCGGGGTCATTTCCAGACGTACTTGCTCTTCAGGACCCCTGAAAACGTGCTCAGTATTTATGTCCCTGTAGAATTTCCTCTCCACTCTCAGGCTATATCTGCCTCTTGCCACGTCTTCAAACACGACCCTGCCATCCTCGTCTGTATCCTTAGATCTCCCGTTTAGATGGACGGTTGCATTTATTACCGGTTTTTTAGTCTTTGAGTTAACAACTTGGATCAAGAGGCTCCCTTCCCGAAGCATTTTGAGCCCTTCAGAGACATGCTCAAGCTCTATCTGCGCCTCCTTTCTTTCGATTACGGGAGTTTTCGCTGGAGCTGTTTTTTCCTGTTTTTTTCTCCGAGAACGCAACACAAATGCTAGGAGGGCGACTAATGCTAGGGCCCCAATGACAACCAAACCTTCAGTGTTGGTCACAGCGGGACTCCCTCTTTTTTTATATTCATTAACGAGGAGAGCAACTCTGTTATCCTCAGCATACAACAATATGGAGGCATCCTCTGACATCAAAACCTTTCTCACGGGGCCTTTTGTATCTTTGTGCCACAGCAACGTACCGTTCTGATAAAATCTCACCGCTTTTTCTGAGCCCACCAAGATACTGTTTCCATCGACAGAGACCGCAACATCCACAATAGGATCCTGCACCGGAATACTCTGCCTCAGGATCCCCTTCGACACGTACAGAATATCTTTTCCCGCCCCCGCAACTACAGTGCCGTCCTGAATGGAGGAAATCGCTTTCACCTCCCCTGGTGCTGGATAGCTCCACAATAGAATGCTCTCATTGGAGAGGAGGTAAATCCTGTTTTTTGATGCTAATGCCAAGTTTTCTTCATCGGAGACTGAAGCGGCATTAATATTTTCATCCAGAGAAATGTTCCACAGACTGCTGCCATCAGAATGTAAATAAAGAATCCTTTTACCTGAGGCAACAATAGCCTTTCCAAAAGGCGTTAGCGCTATGTCGCCTATTTTCTCTGGCACCGTTATATTCCATAATATATCCCCAGAGGGGGATAGGTAGAAAAGTGATTTTTCAAATGCCGCCGCCAATGCATTTCCATCCCTCGAAATAGAAACTTTCCTGATTCCTTTGTAGCTTTTCCCCCATTCCAGTTTTCCTTTCTGACTGTAAAGCCGGATATCGTCATTAACTGTTAAAATCATAAATTGGCCATTAGAGGAAAGTCCTGTATCGCCGAGTTTTCCTGTGAATTCTTTAATCCATAGAAAGGGAGGTATGTCCCCCGTGGATGAGAGATTGAAAAGCTCAACCCTTACCTCTTCTCTTTTCCGAGTTTTGTTTCCTATAGCCTCCACTGCTATAACGTGAACCCCCAAACTCTCGTTGACTGTTTCCCATTGATACGGCAGCTCCTTGGAAACATTTTTTCCATCTATGAAAACTACGACCGAGGAGACATCTCCGTACACCGTCGCGTTTACCAACACTGTATCGCCGAGATTTCTCTGGACTATGCCCGCCTCAGGCTTTGGACTGTGAATTTCAACTCCCAGGTGTTCCCCTGAGACCCTTAGAGATCCATCCATGAAGAAGACGTGCCTTTCGCCTCTACATGTCCCGCCCTGTTGATTCAATCCGTGGAAGTCCCGGGCATAATTATCCCCCAGTACAAATATAGCCCGCACAATGTAGTCTCCTTCTTTTTCGGGGGCGCTAAAAAAAAAGGGCGTGAGGTCCCCTGACTCCCTGGACCCTATGGTTCCAGAATAAAGTTTTGCTATTTCGGCCTCGGGCTCCCAGCTTCCGAAGGCGTTCACATATATTCTGCATCCGGGGCATGCTGTTCCGAACGTCCACCTAGCCTGAGCCGTTACCTTAGCTCCTGGAACAACAGTTAATGTATCCTGCACACCACCTTTTCCCGGATCCAGGTCTAAGCCGCCAAATTTTATTATTCCCTTATAGTTAAATCCTGGGTTTACATAGTGGGTGAAAGTGGGGCACTGAGACTCGGATGCCTGGACGCTGAATTGGCTGAAAATAAATACAAAGACAAGGAACACCACTGCAACGCCTTTCTTACTCATGCCATCGCTCCTTCAGGAAGAAAAATAGCCCGGGACGGATTCGAACCGTCGTCGCAGGATCCAGAGTCCCGCATGATTGACCGCTACACCACCGGGCTGTCCTCTATTACTTTCAGAGGATTGATTTAAATTTCTTTCCTATAGTAATAGCCCGGGACGGATTCGAACCGTCGTCGCCGGCTCCAAAGGCCAGCATGATTGACCGCTACACCACCGGGCTGTGCTTATGCCTCCACGGCAAAAGATAAAACCCTTGGAAAAATAAACCTTTTGCTCATGCATCCATACCTGGAGATCCTGAGGCCTCATAACTGTGTTATGGCAGGCGTAGCAGTTATTGCAGGAGTGGCCATTGCCTCTGGAGATCCATTTTCCGCCAGTTCTCTAATAGCTTTTGCCGTGGCGCTCCTCGTGTGTGGTGCTGGAAATATCGTTAACGACTACTACGATTATGAAATAGACAAAATAAACAACCCCCGCAGACCCCTACCATCCGGAAGGATGTCCCTCCAAACTGCCCACAGATATGCTGTTGCACTGTTCCTCCTCGGCGTAGCTCTAACCCTCGCAATAAGCATCCCAATCTTCCTATTGGCAGCCTTCAACGCCTCTCTTTTGTACCTCTACGCATCTTCCATCAAGAAACGAGGTGGCGCTTCTAAGAACCTGGCCGTTAGCTATCTCGTCGCCTCTCCATTCCTTTTCGGCGGACTAGTAGCCGGCAACCCCTTAGCCACATTCCTCCTTGTTATTCTCGCCGGCCTGGCTAACACGAGCAGAGAAATCATCAAGGATATCCAGGACTACGAGGGAGATAAAGCCTTTCTTAAAACCCTCCCCGCAAAAATGGGTATAAATGGCTCCGCTAAGCTCGCCTCTGCCGTGCTCATCCTCGCCATCGCCATGAGCCCCCTACCATATCTGCTAGGGACACTGAGCTCCTATTACCTCCTTCTAGTTATTCCTGCTGACGCCCTATTTTTGCTGGCCATACCCAGATTCCTCCGGTCGCCTCGAAAACAGGCCGCTGCCACTCAAAAGATATTGAAACTCGGTATGGCCCTAGCCCTGGGGGCTTTCCTGCTTGGGAGTTTGCCTTAGGTCTTTGATTTTTCCAAGGTATGTGCCGTCTATAAGATACACCTTAGCGCCTTCAAGATCTACAAGGCCTCGCCTGAAAAACGGCCCCAGTAGTTCCTGGCTTTTCCGA
>JALUUU010000256.1 GCA_027021185.1 archaeon
CCGTAGGGATGCTCCTCATCCGCGGGCTTTGAGGAGAGCCTTATCCCCAGCCAGGTAGCTCCCGACACGAGGATGTCGGAGAAAGAGTGGAGGGAGTCGGCGATTACCGCCACACTACCGGAGAACACCCCTGCCATGAATTTGAAGGCTGACAGGAAGATGTTGCCCACAATCCCCAGCATGGCGGCTCTTTCCCCGAGAGCCCCGCGATTCCTGATGTCCATGCGGGGTTTATATGGGCCCAGGGGTTAAAAATGGTATGGCCCCCCTTAGTCGAAGTCTTCTTTGAACCACTTTTTGCCTTTTTTTGTGTAGTGGCACTCCAGGCAGCTGCGGACGTCATAGTCATAGATGCCGTGCTCAACGTGCTCTCCGTACATCTCCCCCCTGCTGTGGCATCCTGATACGTTGCAGGAGGGCTCCCTGGTGAAGCCTTTGGGATGGCAGTCTTTGCACTTGAGGCGGTAGTGGTGCTTGTCTATCACATACCCTGTCTTGGAGTGGTCGAAGTCTTTGAGGTCTATTTTTCCTCCTCGGTGGCAGTCCAGGCATTGACCGCCGAATACGGTTTTATGCTCTCTGAGGTCAAATCCCTTCCCATTTTGTTGGTGGCAGTCCTCGCAGGCAGGGGTGGGGTCCCTTAGATAGCCCTTGGGATGGCAGTCCTGGCATCCCAGGTCTGCGTGGCCCTCTGTGATCTTGTAGTCCACCCTGCTGTGGTCGAAGTAGGATATGGAGACGTTTCTCCCCTTATGCTCGGGATGGCAGCTCAGGCATTCTCGGCCGTGGGAAACGGGATCTACCCTGGGCTCTGTCCTGGAGTGACAGTCTGTGCATTTCTCTGTCAGCGGACCCTTCCAGGGCTCATGGCACTCCATGCACTGGCCCTCTATTTCTGCATGGCCCTTCATCACCTTCCCTGGCATAAATATCTCGGGAGACGCGGTGGCTATCGCTAAAAGGGGGACCACCAGCACCACTATGAAGGAGACGATGGGGGAGAGCCTCACTCATATCACCTCAGTAGTAGTATACGCTCAGGATGTGAAGGACGACGGTGATGAAGAAGAGGGTTGTAAGGGGTATGTGGACCGAGCGCCATCTCCCCAGGAGGCTTCTCATTTTTTCAATGCCGTTGAGAGCGACTGTGCCGTTGGCAACGCCTCCGGCGTCCTTGTTCTTCTTCAGCATTCTCTCCATCTTCCTCACCTTGTTGAAGATGTACCTCCCGGTGATGCCGCTCATGACCACAACCAGCATCAGCCCGGCGCTGGTTCCCGCCAGGCCTTCAAAGCTCAGAGAGGTGTGAACCAGGATTATCGCCGGCCCTAACAGGCCCGTGAGGATGTGGAGCTCCAGGGATTCCTTCAAGGATTTTCCCGGCAGAAACTTGGATTTCCGCAGCTTTTTAATCCGTTTTCTGAGGCTGTATGCCAGGAGGAAGGCGAACATGTAGAATGTTCCGAGGTAGCCCAGGAAGACCCTTTGAGAGTAAGTCATCTCAGGGAACCCCATGACTAATGCTATGCTGATTAAGGCGATTAAGACCAGTATAAGCTTCATATTATTATTTTTGGCGTTATTTCAATTATAAATAGTTTTTCCTAAATAATTAATAAAAAAAAGGCTGAATTATGTTCGATTTTGTTTTTTATCTTTCGAGAGAGTTCTATTCCTTTCGAGGGCGGATGTCTCTTTTCAGGGTCACAAGGTTGGTTCTCCCCCTGCTCTCCTTCTTTATTATTCCCTTCTTCTCCAAGCTGGAAAGCACCTCGCTCACCCTGGCCCTTGAGAGGCCTGAAAGCTGGGGGAGTTTGTCCTGGTAAACCTTGCCTTTCTCTTTTATCAGGGCCAGGAAAACCTTGTTCTCGCTCTCTGTGAGGCCCGGGACGCTGAGGAAGATCTCCTCTGATTTTTTCTCTGTGGGGACCCTCTTACGCAGGAAGTAGGAGTAGGAGCTGAGAACTCCCAGCACGAACCCCAGGACCAGGCCCATGAACAGGTAGTTGTATCCAATTCCGGCTCCCTCATCCTCATCCCCCGCCACGACAGCTGCGGAAAAAAGGAGTATAAGCAGACCTATGGCCAGAGCTTTCATGGTATAATCTTGTCTTCGAGGGATTAATAAATTAACTCTTTCTAAGCCTAAGCTTGGCGATGAAGAATCCCTGGGTGCCGTGGACGTGAGGATAAAACCTCCTCGTCTTTCTGAGCTCGGGGCTCAGCTCCCTGCCGTTCCAAGAGGTCAGCCCCGGCTCGCCGTGCTCCACTTCCTCAACCCCCAGGTCGTATCTGCCCAATAACCTGTCTACCATGAGCTCGTTCTCCTCCGGGAGAAAGCTGCAGGTGCAGTATACGATAACCCCTCTGTCTCTCAGAACCCCCAGGGCGGCCTCCAGAAGGGCCCCCTGCACGGCGGTGCATTTCTCCACGTCCCCCCGGTCTTTAATGGCGGCCTCCCTGTTCCTGTGCACAGTCCCCGTTCCCGTGCAGGGTGCGTCGAGGAGGATCTTGTCGAAGACCAGGCCAAAGTTCTCGACGCTTAGGGCGTTGGTTCTCACGGCCAATACGTTCTCCACCCCCAGGCGGCTCACGTTTGATCGGAGGGACTTCATCCTCCTCCTGCTGAGGTCTATAGCGACGACGGTTCCCTGGTTCCCCATTATTTGGGCCAGGTAGGTTGTCTTCCCCCCTGGAGCGGCTGCCATGTCAAGGACCAGGTCGCGGCTCCTCGGTCCCAGTGCCTCACAGGCGTGCATAGATGAGGGATCCTGGATGAAATAGTAGCCCATGAGGTACTCGGGGGTGGCTCCGAGGGGCAGGGGGCAGGTTTTAACGAGGTATCCGTGGCGGGTCCAGGGAATCTTCTCCAGGGTGAATCCCCTGTCCCTAAGCCTGGCCGCCAGTTCCTCCTCCCCTATTTTCAGGGTGTTCACCCTTATCGCCTTGGGCATCGGCTTTGCCAGAAGCTTGATCTCATCCTCGGTGAAGATGCGGCGATACCTGTCCAGGAGAAAAGGGGAGAACATGCCTAAGGTTATATACGGCATAGATTATATTTTTTCCAAATGCTGGAGGCAGAGGTCAAAGCCAGAGTAGAGGATCTAGACAGGGTTGAGAAGAGGCTCTCGGGCCTCGGGGCCAAATATCTGGATGAAGAGAGCCAGGTCGATCTTTACTTCAACCACCCCAGCAGGGACTTCTCCATCACCGACGAGGCCCTGAGGCTGCGGAGGGCCGGGAAGAGGCTTTTCTTGACCTATAAAGGGCCTAAGCTGGACTCCCTCACCAAGACACGGATAGAGCACGAGGTAGGGATAGAAGACTTCGAAGGCGCCAGGGAGATACTCCTCAGCCTAGGATTCGTCCCAGTGGCGGAGGTCAGGAAGAACAGGAGGCTGTACTCCTGCAGGGGCTTTATCGTGTCGCTAGACTCCGTGGAGGGCCTCGGGAGCTATGTGGAGGTGGAGGGTAGAGCGGAGGAGTGTAAGACCCCTGAGAGGCTTCTCGGTTTTCTTCAGGAGCTCGGCATATCCCCGGAAGAATCGGAGAGGCGCTCATATCTGGAGCTGCTGCTGGATAAAAAGGCTAATGCAGGTCCACCAGATTAATAACGACTTTCCCGTCCAGGCCTATCTCGGCGAAGCCCATGTGCCCCGGGCCGGGGTTAACGATGCACGTATCCCCCAGGACATCTTCTCCTCTCGCCTCGTGAATATGGCCGCACACAACGAGGGCTATGTCTTTTTCCTCGATGAACTCCCTGACGCCTCTGCTCCCCACGTGAAACCCTGAGCTGGTGAGGTCTGCCTTGGTTCCGTAGGGTGGCGTGTGGCTGACCAAGACTTTTTTCTCATACTCTTTAACGGCTTCATATCCTCTCATCAGGATCTCTAACAGCCTTTCCTCCCTGTATTCCTGGGGGGTGCCGAAGGGCGTGATGGTGGAGCCCCCTACGCCGAAGAAAGCCATCCCCTCCTTCACTATCCCTCTTCCATGAATGCTCACCCCGTATTCCTCGAGGACGTCGTTGACCTCCGGGGTGTCACAGTTCCCCGGAACTGCCAGGAGGCTGTCGTTGATCTTCAGGAGCCTCCCCACGACATCCTCCGCTGTGGCTCGCTTACCAAAGTTGGTGATGTCCCCTGAAACGATGAAGATATCCGCCTCCTCTCCGGGTTTTCTCAGCCTGTCCAGGACGCTGATCCTCCCGTGGAGGTCGGATATGCAGAGAAGGTTCATGGAGATGGATAGACATTGCCGGATAAATAAATTTTTACGCCCCTCCTCCTCGGCTGTCATCAGATGCTTATAATTAGATATACGCCCTTAGTAGCATTTTACCCAGGGTTGTGAGCCTGACCCTGGCGGTTTTGCCTCCGTCCATCTCCACTAGGCCGAGGCCGATGAGGCCCTGGGTCTTGGAGCTGCCGTGGAGGTGATATGATATAAGGGGAGGACTCATCCCTGCCGCCTTCGCCAGGCCATCCAGGGTGAGGGATCCGTCTATGAGGGTTCTGAGGATCCTCATTTTTTTCTCCGATATCAGCCTGTAGTATGAGAACTTCAGCACCGGGAAGAGCATCGGTTTACCGTCTTTAACACCGAAGGCCTTTATGCCGTTCACGAAAGCCGCGCTGAGAGCTATGCAGGCGCTCACCTTATCGCCGCTGGCCACGTTTAGAAGAAGCTTTTCCTCTCCCTCTCTCCTCTTCAGCTGGTTGACTATCCTGAAAAATCCCTCGAACATGTCCCCCTCGATAGGCATGACCTCGTAGGGTATCTGGAACTTCTCCATGTCCCTCCCCACGGCCTTGGCTGTTTCCAGGGAGTCCTGTGAGACTATGAGGACAACTTTTTCCACCGGGAACTCCCTTATCCCTATGAAGAGGTTTCTCCAGTCTTCCCCCAAGGGCGCGACTAATGTGTACCCCATGCTCATGAATCCCCCAAAGAAGTATTTAAGTATATTGTTAAATAATTAAAGTGCTTTTTGAATGATTAAAGATTAAAATTTTATTCCCCTTCTTATAATACTTGTGCCATGAAATTCCATGGATATATCGCCTTTGTTTTTGTCATACTCCTCGCGGGTTGTGCTCAAGCACCTCCAACACCAACTCCAAAGACCCCTGAGCAGAAGGTCTCTGTGGAGCTGGGGAAAGCCCTGTTCAACGATCCTAAGCTGGGAACGACCGGGGGAACATGTAACAGCTGCCACCCTGACGGCGGGACCATAGGGGGCAAAGTCATGGGTATGCCCATCCCTGATCTCCATGGCTCCGCTGAGACCTTCCCAAAGTTCAAGGAGTGGGCCGGAAAA
>JALUUU010000257.1 GCA_027021185.1 archaeon
TGGATTCCATCAGGTACATCTCAACCTCGCTCCCCCTATCTTTAAATACGAATTCCTCTTTATCAATAGGAATTCCTGTTTCCGCCCAAATGTGTTCGGCGAGGTCTTCTGCCACTTTTTCCCATGACACCATAACACGATTCACCTCGAAGGGTAAATTCCATGTAGGAGGCCACCCACAGTAGCAGGCTATATCTCTATAAACTCGTAGTCCTGCCTCCCGATTCCCAGCTTCTCCGCCGTCTCCAGCTGAAGTCTCCAGTTGGTTTGAGGATTGATCAGCGCGAACTTATCTGTTCCAGAGGAAAGAGCACCGACTTCTTCTGCCTCACTTGTGGGGATACCAGGGCTCTTGTTTATTAGATCTATGGATGCCCTGTCGATGGCCACAGGATCCGTAGAGGCTAGAACGCCTATATCAGGGGTTACAGGGATGTCTGAGTGGGGATGGCAGTCACAGTGAGGCAGCACATCCACGATAAGGTTGATGTACCCTATCTTTTCCACTGCCTCAACGACCTCTGAGGCGTTTTCGGCTATCATCCTCGAGAGCTTATCTGAAGGTACCTCCCGTATCTCAACAGCGCCCTTTCCGCACACGTCCACGCACGCAATGCATCCCACGCACCTTTCTGTGATGACATTTCCCTGGATGGCGTCAACTGGGCAGACACGCAAGCACTCGCCGCAAAGATCGCATTTATCGTTTATCCTTGGGAGCCCTTCAAAGTGCACCCTGTATTTACCTGCCTTGGTTACGCATCCCAAGCCAAGATTCTTTAATGCCCCTCCATAGCCTGCCTGAATATGCCCCGTGGAATGGGACATTACTATCATCGAGTCCAGTTTACCTAATCCCCGGGCCCCAACGCTACCCTCTAGACAGTCTATCCCCATATCGCCGTCAATCATAACGATGGGAGCCCCAATTGTTTCCTCACAGAATCCGTTACGTCTCGCGGATTCAAGATGCTTGCTCGCAGATGTCCTGCCCGGAGTCCATCCTAGGCCGCTTGTCTCCACCACCATTGCCTCTCCACCCAGACTTCTAATAATCTCCACCATTTTAGAGACATAGGCAGGCCTAAGGTAGTGAACATCCCCTGGTTCTCCGAGGTGGACTTTAATCCCCACTGTTCCATCCACTATCTTATCCAGCCCAGCTGCGAAAAAAACTCTCTCCATTTTCCTGAGAAGACTCTGCTCAGGAACCCACCAGTCTCTGAAATTCTTTACCCGGGAGCTGGCAAAGTAAACCCTGGCCATGGTACTTACTGATAGCTAATGCAATAATTTGTTTTCGTCTTCTTTTTCAGCGCTTCCTGAAGAAGTTGACCAGCAAGAGCCCCGCAATGAATCCCCCTATGTGGGCGAAGTATGCAACGCCTCCAGAGTTGGGGGAGGAGTATGATAAAGAACCCAGCCCTGAGAGGAGCTGAAGGACAAACCAGAAGAACAGGACGACGATGGCGGGCAGAACCACCCATCTAACGAAGAATCCAAAGATAACTATGCAGTGGACTCTGGCCCGGGGAAAGGCCACGAGGTATGCCCCTAAAACCCCCGCTATGGCGCCACTGGCTCCGAGATTAGGGATCTCAGAGTATGGATTCACGAAGATCTGCAGGGCAGAGGCGGCGAGGCCAGAGATAAGGTAAAAGATCAGGAACCTCGTCTTACCCATTATGTCCTCCACGTTGTTTCCGAAGATGTAGAGGTATAGCATGTTCCCAAAGATGTGCATCAGGCCGCCGTGGAGGAACATGGATGTGAATAGGGTGTATAGTGCCGTCCCGCTCACTATCTCCCGGGGTATGAGGGCGTAGGAGTAGAGGAAACTCTCCAGCCGGCCGGTGGCCATCAACGAAAGCTCATATCCAAAGACGGCAACATTTAGGAAGATTAATAAATAAGTAATAATAGGTTTACTTCTAGTAGGATTGTCGTCCTTGATAGGGAGCATAAAGGGGAATCGTTCCCCCGGTAATATAAAAGTAGCCTCCTTGGAGTGGCGGATATGAAAAGGGTGGTTATGAAGTTCGGGGGCACTTCACTGGGCAACGCCAGGAGGATAAGGCGCGTTGCAGAGATAGTGAAAGAGAACATGGCGGAGGAGACAGTTGTAGTTGTCTCAGCCATGGGAGGAGTTACAGACAGCCTAATCAAGACAAGCGAGAGAGTCGTTGAGGGCATATCTGAAACAGAGATAAAAGAATTCGTGGGTGACGTCCGCGAAAAACACCTGGCAGCAATAAAGGATGTCGTGGACAGCAAGTATCAGAGCCTTCCGGTCCTGGAAGTGGAGAAGCTATGCTCAGAGCTGGAGAAGGTGCTGATCGGGGTTTCATATGTAGGGGAGCTCACCCCCCGCTCCATGGACCACATCATGTCCTTCGGCGAGCGCCTCAGCGCCCCCATAGTCAGCGGAGCCCTTAACAGCCTGGGCATAAAATCACGGTGGTTCGACGGATACAGCGCCGGTATAGTGACAGACTCTAACTTCGGGAAAGCATCACCCATATGGCACCTGACAGAGAAGAAAGTGGCGGACACCCTAGGCCCTATCCTGGGGGACTCCATCCCGGTCGTCACCGGCTTCATCGCCGGAAACGAGAAGGGCAGGATAACGACCCTCGGCAGGGGAGGCAGCGATTACACTGCCTCTATCCTGGGCTCCGTGCTGAGGGCTGACGAGATATGGATATGGACCGACGTGGACGGCATCATGACCACGGATCCGAAGCTTGTTAAGGAGGCTAAAACCATCAAGGTTATCTCCTTCATAGAGGCTATGGAGCTGGCATACTTCGGCGCCAAGGTTCTTCATCCCAAGACCATTGAGCCAGCCATGGAGAGGAGCATACCCGTCAGGGTGCGAAACACCTTCAACGTGGATAACGAGGGCACCCTTATCGTTAGAGAGCAGAAGAAGATCAGCGATGTTGTTAAGGCCATAAGCGTCATGGACGAAGTTGCCCTCCTGACCATTGCCGGGGTCGGGATGATAGGCGTGCCGGGGGTGGCTGCAAAAGTGTTTAACGCCCTGGCCAAGGAGGATGTTAACATCTTAATGATCTCCCAGGGCTCTAGCGAGGCCAACATATCGATAGTCATAGATCAGAAAGACATGGAGAAGGCCATAGGAACCATTAGAGACGTGTTCCTCGGGAGAAACATCGTCCGGGATGTGCATCAGAAGAGTGATGTCGCGATCATAGCCGTTGTGGGGGCGGGGATGCGGGGAACAAAAGGAGTCGCCGCCCGGGTGTTCACCGCCGTAGCCGACGCCGGCGTTAACGTATTAATGATTGCTCAGGGATCGAGTGAGGTAAACATATCCTTCGTGGTTCAGGAGAAAGACGCTGAAATGGCCGCCAGGGCCCTGCATCAGGAGTTCATCCAGTGACGCCTTAGTCTACTAATCTGTATACATCTTCCCGAAGGGGCGGTGAGTCAGTGGAGCTATCTTCGTGAACTTCCCCTTTAGGAGCTCCTTTGAGTCGTATCCAAAGACCTCACCGAACTCTTTCAGGATCGTTTTGAGGAATATCTTGTCCTCCTTGTCTATTTCAACTATTTTAGCCGCGACCCCCAGCTTGAACTCCGGTACCTCTCCCCTGATATAAAGAGCGCCTCCGTGGATCCCTGTGGCTACCCAGTCTCCGACGATGTCCTCCTGATCCTGATTTATACCCAGGATAACTACTCGCCCTCCTGCCATGTACTCCCCCAGGAAGTCTCCTGCCACCCCGGCCGCCACGATCACAGGGTAATTGCCCTTGTACTCCTTCATGTGTATTCCCACGCGGTAGCCGACATCGCCGTTGACAAAGATCTTGCCCCCGCGCATGCTATGTCCCACGATATCCCTGGCGTCGCCGTGGACAATGATCATCCCCGAGTTCATGGTGTTTCCTATTCCGTCCTGAGCATTTCCATAAACAGTTATTATGGGGCCGTCCATGAAGGCTCCAAGATCGTCTCCAGGGGTGCCGTGAATCTCTATCTCCACCTCACCCTTCACCCCTGCCGCGATGTACCGCTGCCCGTTGACATTAATCAGCTTTATCTTCTTAGCGCCCTTGTTCAGGGCGTCCTCCACCATAGAGTTGAGGACCTTGTACTTAATGCCCTGGGCGTCTATTACCTTTACCTCTTCCTCCAATACCTTGGTAGTGACGCTCATTTCACTTCCCTGCCGGCAACACTCCAAGAACATCTAGTTCATTCTGATTTAGTCCAACCCCCCTGAGCCTGTCTCTGTTGCCCCTTAGGCTCTCCAGAGAGTTCAGACCAAGGGCGCCCAGTATCTCTTTCAGCTCATGGCTCCATGCGTTTATCAGATTCGCCACGGCCTCAGCACCCTTCTCTGGGTCAAGGCGCTTCCGGAGCTTCGGGTTTTGGGTGGCTATGCCCCATGGGCATTTACCTGTGTAGCACTGCTTACAAACCGTGCATCCCAGGGGTATGAGGGCTGCTGTGCCGATGTACACTGCGTCTGCCCCCAGGGCTATCGCCTTAGCCACGTCGCCGCTGTTTCTAATGCTCCCGCTGGCGATTATAGAGCCCATGTGGCGTATGCCCTCCTCTCTCAGCCTCTGGTCCACTGAGGCTATGGCGGCCTCTATGGGGATGCCGAGGTTGTCTCTTATCACCTGGGGTGCGGCCCCGGTGCCTCCTGTGAAGCCGTCCAGGACTACTGCGTCTGCTCCCGCCCGGATAATGCCTGTGGCTATTGATGCAGAATTGTGGACGGCAGCGATTTTAACGAAGACGGGTTTCTTGTACCGTGTGGCCTCTTTAAGGGCATATATCAGCCTGGACAGGTCCTCGATGGAGTAGATATCGTGATGAGGGGCAGGGGAAAGGGCGTCAGTGCCCACGGGGATCATTCTTGTCTCAGATATCGGCTCAGTTATCTTGGTCCCGGGCAGATGCCCCCCTATCCCGGGCTTCGCCCCCTGACCTATCTTGATCTCTATAGCAGACCCCACCTTCAGGTATTCCTCATGAACCCCGAAACGCCCACTGGCGACTTGAACAATTATGTGATCAGCATAGGGGTAAAGGTCTTTATGAAGCCCTCCCTCTCCTGTGCCCATGAAGGTGCCCTGCGACTTGGCGGCCATGGCCAGGGCTTTATGGGCCTCCAGGCTTATGGCGCCGTAGCTCATGTGGGCTATCATAATCGGGGTCTCAAGCTTGAGATTTGGAATTATCTCGGTGTCCAGCTTAACCCCTGTATCGTCCTCCAGGTCAAGCTTCTCTGGTTTCCTTCCGACGAAAGTACGGAGCTCCATGGGC
>JALUUU010000258.1 GCA_027021185.1 archaeon
AGTCACAGGGCTCCCTGCCACGGGCAAAAGCACCATGGCGAGGAAGCTCGCCAAGAAACTCAGGGGGGTTGTGCTGAGCACCGACAAGATCAGGAAGCGGATAATAAAGGAGCCGACATACAGCAAGGAGGAAAAAGAGCTGGTGTACAGGGTCATGCTCCTCACAGCCGAGTATCTCCTCCGCTCAGGAGTTACAGTAATCCTCGATGGCACATTCTACCTCAGAAGCCTCAGGGAACGTGTTTACTCCATGGCTTCTGGGACACGGTCCAGGCTGGTCATCGTAGAGTGCACATGCCCGGAGAAGGTTATCAAACGCCGGATGGAGCGAAGGCAGGGCAAGATAAGCCTCTCCGACGCGGACTATGAGGTGTATAAAAAGATAAAGGCGGTCTATGAGCCTATCAGGCGGAGCCACATCACCGTGGACACCAGCAAGTCCCTGAGCCACACTCTCGATGAAGTCCTCACCCATATCAGGGGCTAAAACAGGTAGGGGCTGAACTGCTCCTGGAAGAGCTCCTTGGCATACTGATAGGCGAGGTTGTAGTACTTCTTGACCAACCGCTCTGTTTTTTTCTTCTCCTTGGCGTCGAGAGAGGGGTCCTTGAGCTTGAAGCCGGTAACCTTTGCCCTCACATAGGCGCGGTAGCACTTGTAGAAGGGGAGAAGCTTGAAGAAGACGACGTCCCGCATGCGCTCTGCGTATTCCCTGGTGAGGTGGTTTGCCAGGTCGTGCTTGTTGTAGAACTCAAGGTCCATGGCAAGGAAGGCGACCTCAGCCACCACGTCGGAGCAGCTGAAGGCCGGGTTGAACTCTATGGCGTCGAAGATGTATATCCGTCCCTCATGGATGAAAATGTTGCCGGAGTGCACATCTCCGTGGCACTCCCTTATCCAGCCCCTCTCCACCCTGTCCTCAAGCATGGTCCTGTTCCTCTCGATATAGCCCATGACGTTCTTCTCAATAAAATCGAACATGAAGGGCTCAACCATCACGCCCCGCATATCCCTGGTCTGATCGAAGTTCTGGATCCAGTTCTCCACTATCTGCTCCACAGAGCCGTACTTGTTGACATCCGCGCCTGTCCTGGCCTTGGAGTGGAAATCTGCCAGGAGCTCGGCTATTTTCTCGATTTCTTCCTTCCCGACCTTTCCCCGTCTAAGGAGGTTGGTCATGATAGATTCCTGAGGGAGCTCCCTCATCTTCACCGCATACTCTATGACCTCCCCTTCTCCGCCGATCTTTATCTTGTCGTCCCTCGTGATGGGAACGACGCCGATGTACATGTCTCCGCAGAGGGGCTTGTTGACCCTTATCTCCTCCTCGCAGAAATGCTTCCTCTTCTCCAGGGTGGTGAAGTCCAGGAACTCGAAATCCACAGGCTTCTTCACCTTGTAGGCGTACTTCCCCGTGAGGAAGACCCAGGATATGTGGGTCTCCTTCACCTCTACTTTCTCAACTTCCTCGTCGTAACTCTCAGGATTCCGTAAAGCCTCAACCACCTCGCTCTCCATGCTGCCTGAATCGCCGCGGTAGTTTAAATCTTTTACTAATCCAGCGCTTGGCAAAGAGCTTTAGAGGGGTTAACTTTCAGTTATATTATATGAGGCGCACAGGCTACGCGAACCTTCCCCTGCATTCTGGGAGATGCCCGCCCTGGCTTTTCTCCAGGATGAAGAAGCTCGCGGGGGTGGTTTCCGAGGCCATAGTCCTGGAACATGGACGCACAGAGTTCCTGCGGCGGATAGCTGACCCCTTCTTTTTTCAGGCCCTGGGATGCGTGCTCTCCTTCGATTGGCACTCCTCAGGGGTCACCACCACGGTATGCGGAGCCCTTAAGGAAGCCCTGAGCCCCGAGGACCAGGGAATAGCGGTGTGCGGGGGAAAGGGGAGGGCATCGAGGCTCACCCCGGAGGAGATAAAGATGGCCTCTGAGGCGTTCTCCATATCAACTAAAAAAACGGATAGGCTCGTGTACGCCAGCAAGATGAGCGCCAAGGTGGACAACGCCTGCATCCAGGATGACTACCAGCTCTACCACCACGCCTTCTTCTTAACAGAGGATGGGGACTGGGCGGTGGTGCAGCAGGGCATGCACGAAAGGAGCAGGTTCGCCAGGAGGTACCATTGGCTATCCAGGGGCGTCAAGAGCTTCGTAGAGGAGCCCCATCAGGGAATATGCAGCGAGGCCAGGGGAGGCAGAGTCCTCAACCTCGTGGCCAGGGAAAGCGAGGAGGCGAGGAAGACCAGCCTGGACCTGGCCAGGGAGAACCCCCTACGCCTCAAGAGATACATGCGCCCGGGGAAGCAGCTCAGCCTGGACGAGTACGCCGGCAAATCTGTGGAGGAGCTCGGCATGCCGAAGAGGCATCCTGTCCTGGCCGCTGACGTGGGGGAGAAAGCTCTGGACTCCCTCAGGAAGGCCTACGAGCTTCAGCCAGAGAGCTACGAGGAGCTGGTGTCCCTGAAAGGCATAGGCCCTAAGAGCCTCCGCGCCTTGGCCCTGCTCTCGGAGCTTATCTATGGCTCCAGGGCGTCGTGGAAGGACCCGGCGAAGTACTCCTTCGCCCACGGCGGAAAAGACGGCTACCCATACCCGGTGGACATAGTCACCTACGAGGCCTCCATAGAGATACTGAAAAACGCCGTTGAGGATGCGAAGCTGGAGAAGAAGGAAAAATACCGTGCTATTAAAAGGCTTAAGGATTTCCTGAGATAGGGGCACAAATATTTTTTACGACGATACGTCCTAGCCGTTGATTGGCTTCCATTTAGGCAGTCATTGCTCTGGATAGACAGGCTCCTTATTAACAACCGAAGTGAGCTGGAGACGGAAGCCGATCTTGAGGTGAAACATCATGGCTGAGAAAGGATTCGTAGATGTCAGGTGGATCGAGGCTCTACACGAGTTCAGGAGAACCCACAACGGAAGAAACCCCAACACCTTTGAGGCTGAGGAGATAAAGGCATCCCTCAGGTCAAAATAAACAGGGAAAACCGCCTCTGATTCGCCAGCAGTAACATGGGTTAGGAGACAGGCTCTCTCTTCCCCGCCTTGGTCAGGAGATCCAGGGCCTGCTCCTGGGCAAATCTCAGGACCTCGTCCTTGTCTAGGGTGCGTACAACCCTGTTCTCCATCACTATTTTTCCATCCACGATGACCGTATCGACGTCACAGCCTCTGGCAGAATAAACCAGATGAGAAACCGGGTTATTCAGGGGCGTGAGGCTTGGCCGATGGGTATCAACAAAGATGATGTCAGCCTTCTTCCCCGCCTCCAATGAGCCGATCTTATCATCCAGGCCCAGGGATTCAGCGGCCTTTATGGTGGCCAATTCCAGGGTCTGATAGGCGGGCATAGCCGCGGGGTCCATGGTGCTTATTTTGTGAAGCAGGGCGCATGTTTTCATGGTGTCGAACATGTCCAGGGTGTTGTTGCTGGCGGCTCCGTCGGTTCCCAGGGCCACGGTCACCCCATTGTCAAGGTACTCCGGCACCTTAGCTATCCCCGAGGCGAGCTTCATGTTGCATACAGGGTTATGAACCACCTTGGTTTTTCTTTCCCGAAGAATACCGATCTCCTCCGTGGAGACCCAAACAGCGTGGGCGGCTACCACCCTGTCGTAGAGGAAGCCAATGGAGTCCAGATACTGGAAGGGAGGCATGCCGTGCTCTTTGACAGAATTCTCCACCTCTCCCTTGGTTTCGGAGACATGGATATGCACCCCTGTCCGGCGCTTCTCCGCCAGGTCCCTAACCTTCAGCAGGACCTCCGTTGGGCAGGTGTAGGGGGCGTGGGGACCGAAGAAAGCAGTTACGAGGTCGTCCCCGCCTGAGTACTCTCTCACCCCTTCGTCGGCCTCTCGCAGGAGCTTATCAACGTCGGTGCCTTCGAGGGCGATGATGGGATAGCTGAGCACTCCCCTTATCCCGGCTTCTTTAACGCTTCTCGCCACTTCGTCCATGAAAAAGTACATGTCATTGAAGCATGTGGTGCCGGTGGTAATCATCTCCAGACATCCGAGGAGGGAGCCGGCATAGACGTGCCCGGGCTCCAGCTTCCCCTCGATGGGCCATATGACCTCGTTAAGCCATTTCATCAGCTCAAGGTCGTCGGCTATCCCCCTGAAGAGGGTCATGGCGAGATGGGTGTGGGCGTTTATCAACCCAGGTAAAACGATCTTGTCCGCAGCGTCAAGGACAAAATCTGCCTCTCCCTTCAGGTCTTTCCCGATTTCAGTGATAAGACCATCCTCAACGGCCAAGGAAAAGTTTTTTAACACTCTCCTATCCTTATCCATGGTGACGAGGACGCCGTTTTTGATAAGGATGTCCATGACTCAAAGTATATGGGGATTTAAATAAAAGTTGTGGTTTCATGTTTCTGGTGATACCGGCGGTGGATCTAAAGGGCGGTAAATGCGTCCAGCTGAGACAGGGAAGAGAGGACTCCGTTATCCTAGAGCTCGATGATCCGGTGGCTGTGGCCTTGAGATGGGAGCGCCTAGGAGCCCCGAGGCTTCATGTCGTGGATCTGGATGGGGCCCTGAAGGAGAAAAGGGTGAACGAGGGAATCCTAAGGGAGATAGTAGGCAGGATAGGTATCCCTGTCCAGTTCGGGGGAGGAATAAGGAGCCCAGAAGATGTGGGAGCCCTCCTTGACCTCGGGGTAAGCAGGGTCATAATAGGCACTCTGGCCTTGGAGAACCCTAAGATCCTTGAGGCGATATCTGAGAGACACGGAAGGGATAAGATAACCATAGCCCTCGACTCCAGGAAGGGAAAAGTGGTGGTGAGGGGTTGGAAGAAAAACACAGGGCTGAAGCCCTCTGAGATTGCTAGGAAATTCGAGCCCTATGCCAGCGAGGTGCTCTACACCAACGTGGACCGCGAGGGATTGATGAGGGGCGTGGCAGAAGAGGCGATCAAGGAGGTGGTAGAGGCGACCTCCATGGGGGTGATCGTATCAGGGGGTGTGAGCACCGTGGAAGACGTTAAGAAGATCAAGGGGCTCGGTGCCAAGGGGGTTGTGATAGGCTCAGCCATCTACACAGGGAAGCTTGACTACCGGGATGCCCTGAAAGTATCTAAATAAAAACCGTAAGAATATCTAAATAAAAAGATTTTTATTAAGCAGTTATTAAAAACCTATTAAAATTTATTGGCCCAATTGTAGTAGGAGGCGAGTAAATTACCTGGGGAATGTGAAATAAAAAATGTTGGATTTGGGTGCTTTAGGTGTGTCTTTTGTGAGGTGAAGGTGTGAGATGCAGTCTGTTAGAGGGTTA
>JALUUU010000259.1 GCA_027021185.1 archaeon
TGAAGTGGCAAAACTCGCCAAACCAAAAAGAAAGATGTTTTTCAAGGTGGATGATCTCAAAGTAGCGCCACTCAAAGAGGGATCGACAGAGGAGGCCGTGGTTTCATTCACCGTTCCTCCCGGTAGCTACGCCACGGTTTTGCTGAAGAATCTGCTGGAGTAACTTTATATATCCGCCACTTAAAGGATAGATTCGATGAAGGTTGGAGTAATAGGCGCCTCAGGCTATACAGGCGGGGAACTGCTCCGATATCTCTCCATGCACGGAGAATGTGACGTAGTTTGCGCCACCTCCAGGAAATTGTCTGGAAAGAAGGTGGAGACGGTGCATCCTCATCTCAGAGGGATTCTTGATCTGTCTTTTGAGGATTTAACCCCCGCCCAGGTTGCTGAGACATGCGATTTTGTATTCACAGCCACGCCTCACGGTGCCAGCATGAAGATAGTTGCCGAGCTTCTTGACGTCGGGGTGAAAGTCGTTGATCTGAGCGGCGACTTCAGGTTCTCTGATCCCGCCGTATATGAGAAGTACTACGGGGTCAAGCATGAGCATCCTGAGGTGAAAGCAGTGTACGGGCTGCCAGAGCTGCACCGGAAAGAGATAAAGAATGCCAAGGTGGTGGCTAATCCGGGTTGCTACCCCACGAGCGTTATCCTGGGGCTTATGCCCCTTGTGAGGGAAAATCTGATAGAGCCAGATAGAATAGCTGCTGACTCAAAGAGCGGTGTCTCGGGAGCCGGCGCCCAGCCCAAGCAGGGAACTCACTTCTGCATGGCGGAAGAGAGCATTACCCCATACCTCCTCACTAAGCACCGCCACCTCCCAGAGATGGAGCAGGAACTCAGAAGATTCGACGACTCATTAAAGCTCTCTTTCGTTCCCCATCTCGTTCCGGTCATAAGGGGGATCTCTACAACGCTGCATTGTTTCCTCAGAAAGGATGTTACGGGAGATGACCTTCATAGGATCTACAGGGACCACTATGGAGGCGAGACCTTCGTCCGGATCCTTGAGTCCGGCAACGTGCCCCGGATGAGCGCCGTGAGGGGCACCAACTATATTGACATCGGCGGATTCGGCGTGGATTCGGAGCGTGGGAGAGCAATAGTAGTCTCCGCCATCGACAATCTTGGGAAAGGGGCCGCAGGACAGGCCGTTCAGAACATGAATATAATGGAGGGATATCCCGAGACTATGGGGCTTAAACAGGTGGGGCTCCATCCTTGAGGCCCGCATCTCCCCTGGTTTTTTCCCTGTAGTACTTCAGGGCAAAGAATCCTAGGATAGCCACGATAAATATCGGCAGCGCTGTTCCCAAGGCCAGGATGAGCATGCCTGTTGTCTCTATAAAGCCATTAGCGGCCTTTCTTATTGCCTCTCTTATCTCCCATCCGCTGGTCATGGGCTTAATGGGCTCGGGCTCGTATAGATCGACAGTGACCGTTGCCAGGGAAACACGGTTCTCTAGGTACTGCATCCTCGCCTTTATCTGTTCGATTTTCCCCCTGACGCGCTCCAGCTCTTTCTCGACTTTAAGGATCTCGTCAACATTGCCTGCCTTAGACAATATGTCGAGGAGTCTGATTTCTTGGGTCTCAAGGTTTTTGAGTCTAGCACCGAGATCCACGTATTCCTCCGTTACGTCTCTACCAGTTATCTGTTTAGACTTTAAATGACCTATTTTCTCAACCTCATTAACTACCTCCATGAAGGTTTCCTCAGGTATTCTGAGCACTATGGTACCCCTCATGGTTCCGCTGTCTGTTTCGTATGATCTGGAGTCAGCTATATAGCCATCAAATCGCTGAGCAATGACATATACCCTGGAGTAGGCATCTTGGAAGTCCTCCACCTCCACAGCCAAAAAAGCCCACGCAATGACCATTCTTCCAGGATCAGTAGACCCGGCAATAGACCCCATTGTTGATACCGTTTCTGCCCGCACACCCCCATCGCCTGCGCCGTATTTAGCTAAGCCCGGGGCGGCCTTATGGTTGATTCGCCCCATATCCAGGCTAAGCAACAAAATCACTCCAAGAAGCAGAGCAACTGCGAGGATAGCAGATTTTCTCATGTTTTATCACCTCATTCAAAGCCTTAAACGGGAGATATATAAATCAGGCGAAAATGTTCGGCTATGACCGAAAGTCTTTCCACCGCCTCAAAGACCAGTACCCCAGCAAGAGGGAGCCTATCAGGAGGGATACGCCGAGAAAGAGTTTTGTGTAATCGGGTTCGGCCATCATCGTGGCGGCTTTACTCGCCATCTCTGGAGCAAGAGCCCCTTCCTCCGCCCCTGGATGAGCCATCATCTGATCCTGCTGGGATAAGGTGTTTTTGTACCCGCCTATCTCCAGTATTCCGCCAATAAATGCCAGGAAAGAGATGCCCAGCAGCACCATTATTTTAACCATCTCGTTAGGATGAAGGATGCGTTTCGCCTTGTATGTCAGCCTGTAGTACGTCCATTTCCTGTGGTCCTCGATCTTTTCCACTAACCCTGACTCCAGCATTTTTGCCAGGTGCTCATGAACAGTGGACTTGGCCAGGTCTAAGTGTTTCGACAACTCTGTAACCGTCATCTGCCGCTGGTCGAGGAGTTTAAGAATCTCTATCCTTGTCTCTGAGGCAAGGGACTCAAAGGTTCTCCTATCCATCCTAATCTCGCGGCGCAAGACCTCACCCTTACAGTAGATTATAGAAGAGTCATTAAAAATCCTTCGAAAACGTTCGTTTTCTACCTGACAGCAAGATTTAACTATTCATAAACTCAGAAATATGGTGGATGAGGGTTCTTGGGGTGGACCTCTTCTCGGGTTCCCTAGACTCCAGGACGCAACCCAGGTACTCCATGGTTTTTCTAGAGGACGGAGCAGTCATCACTAGAGATGAGGTCAACAGAAGAAGACTTCTCCGGGCAATTAGAGAACTGCGTCCCGATAGAGTGGCCTGTGACAACGTGTATGAGTTATTTAAAAAGAACAAAGAACGAAGCTTCTACTATCTCCTGCCTCATAACACCAAGGTAGTTCAGGTCAACGGCCCTCTAGGCGCCCAGCGCCCCCTACATATAGTCGCCAAGGAGCACGGGGTAAAGCTCTCCCCCAGGGCCAGCTCAATTGAGGAGGCAGAGGCGTGCGCCATCCTGGCAGCCATGAATGTTGGTTGCTACGCCGAAATATTCACGTGTGACAGCGTAATAACCGTCACCCGGGCAAGAAGCCCCGGTAAGGGAGGGCAGAGCCAGAACCGTTTCCGACGCAGAGTTCACGAAAGAGTTGGTCAGAAAATCAGGGAAATCGAGGCCCAGCTCAAGGAGGATGGGATACCCTTCAGCCTTTCCCTTGTGAGGGCTGATTTCGGCTATTCCAGAGGGGAGTTTCACGTTAGGGCGCCGATAAACGTGCTGGGAAAAGTTAGGAGAACGAGAGGCACGGATGTCCAGGTCAAGAAGCTCCCCGTGGAGAGGAAAAAGATGGAGTTTCTCCCCATCTCCATCCAGGAGAAAGCGGTTATCGTCGGCATAGACCCCGGGACAACAACCGGCGTAGCCGTCATCGACCTTGAGGGACGGCTGTGTGAAGTGCTCAGCGGCAAGGATTTTTCCCTAAAGAATGTGCTATCCTTCCTCGTCAAGTATCCTCAGGTCCTAGTCGTTGCCAGTGATGTGTCCCCTGCTCCTCGGCTGGTTGAAAAAGTATCTTCGTCTCTGAGTTCCTTGCTGTACACTCCTACAAGCAACCTCACAGTGGCCGAGAAGAAGGCCCTCGTGGACTCTAAGTTCACTAGGGATGGCTATTCCAATTCCCATGAGAGAGATGCCATCGCCGCCGCGTTGAAGGCCTACAACCACTTTAAGCCCAAGCTCGAAAATCTTGACAAGCGCCTGAAGAAGAAAGACCTTTCAGAGCTTAGCGGAGACGTGAAGAGTCTCGCATTGAAGGGGATCAGCCTTGAGAGGGCTGTGAAGAAACTGACGAAGAAAGATGATGCGGCAGAGAGAAAGCCTAAGAAAAAAGTTAGCCGGCCAAAAGGTCCGGGGATTATAAAGACCCTGAGAGAGGAGATACGGATCCTGAAAAAAGAGAGAGACGATCTACGCACGGCCTTAAAAAATCTGAAGGAGCGAGTAGCCAGCTTGGAGAAGCAGCTGGAAAAAGATGAGAGTAGCGTCCGAAGAAAGCTTTTGAGAGACGCCGAGATCAGGAAAAAGAACAAGGAGATAGCCACTCTCCGCTCCCTCCTTAGGGACGAGAGGAAACTACGGATGGCTCTAAAAAAAGAGCTTAGCTCTATGCAAAAGAGATTGATCCTGGAGCCTACAGAGGACTTGGTTTTGATAAAAATCATCCAAAAATTCACTAGAGATGGGATAGCTCAGGAGCGGAAAAAAATAAAGAAAGGGGACGTTATTTTTCTCCCGGATCCGGTGGGAGGCGGAAAAGCGGCCGCCGAGAAACTCATGTTCTTCGAACCAAGGGCGGTTATCGTGGATGCTGGGAAAGTCTCGGAACCCGCCATGGATGTGCTGAGAAAAATTACTATCATATCTCCAGCCAGGGTTAAGATGAAACTGGTGGACGGCTTTGCGCTAGCGGATAAAAAATCCCTAGAAGCAGAAATAAATAAGGTGGCGGAGAAAATGAAATTGGAGAGGGCCGTGGAGAAGAGAAGATGGCTTGAGACGTACCTCCGGAAATACCGGGAAGAACGAAAGAAGAAATAAATAGCTTGAATGTATAATACAGGAACATGGGAGCATTGCTTAAAATTCTGGTAATCCTCCTGGCGCTAGCAGGAGGTGGGGGGGCCTATGTTTATACATCTTATGTGAAACCCTTGTCTGCCCTTCAGGTTCAGCCTGCGGGAGTGGAACCAATTTCCATGGATCCCATGGTTTTGCGGGTTTCTGTTGATATAGTAAACCCTGGTAAACCAGTCAGGCTTCCCGGAGCAGATATGAATCTCTACATTGGAGACAAATTCATCGGGAAAGGAAAACTCTCCAGCGAGGTTGTACAGTCAGGATCCACGAGGCTTTATGCAGACATAACCCTCGATAAAGACGCAATGATGGAAATAATGGGAACATCTGGTGGAGAGCAGCAGATGTTTGTCGACGGAACTTTATATCTAAAGGTACTGTCTTTCAACCTCAAAGTACCTATTCCAAGAGTCCCTGTTCCCGGTGGGCTTGACATCTCAGCCTTTGCCGCTGGGGAAGCCACAGCGTTAGCGGA
>JALUUU010000260.1 GCA_027021185.1 archaeon
CTCAGCAGGGAATGGGTAAAGTAAAGATTATGAAGGGTGATGAGCCTCATGCCAAGGGTCTCCTTTACCTTCAGGAGGTGGTGTATATACGCCCGACGATATATCGCGCAGGCCTGGCATTTGCATCCTTCTTCAATTGGGCTGAAGTCCTCCCGATATCGGCCCTTAGACAGGTTCAGCTTGCCTTTATAAGTGTAGGCTGTGCTGTGCCTAGCGTTTCTAGTTGGATAAGCGCTGTCGAAGATATCCACACCTATTGATACCGCCTTTATCATCTCCAATGGCGAACCAACCCCCATGAGATATCTGGGCTTATCCTCCGGGAGCAAGGAGACGCTCTCTTTCAAAACACTGTAAGTAGTTTCTCTAGGCTCCCCTATGGATAAGCCGCCTATGCCGTATCCATGGAAGTCCATATCCACAAGGCGCTTAGCGCACTTTTCTCTCAGGTCAGGGAAAACCCCTCCCTGGAGTATGGCGAAGAGTAAGGTGTCCCTCCTTGCATCAAGACACCTCTCCGCCCAGTCAATGGTTCTCTTTACCGACTCAGCTGTTCTGCTATAGCTTGAGCCGTATGGAGGGAGATCGTCCAGGGCCATGGCAACATCGCTTCCCAGGATCTCCTGCACTTGCATGCACTTCTCTGGTGTGAACAGATGCCTACTCTTGTCAAAGGGGGACTGGAAAGTTATTCCCCTGCCGGATATCTTCAGCAAAAAGTCTTTCCTCAGCATCTGAAAGCCTCCGCTGTCTGTGAAAATCGGCTTTTTCCACTGCATGAACCCGTGGAGCCCTCCGGCCTGGGCAATAATCTCCACCCCTGGGCGGAGATAAAGCAGGAAAGCGTTTGCTATTATTCCCTGGGCGCCCACCTCAGAAACCTCTTCTGAGTCGAGGGTTTTAACGCATCCCTTCGTGGCTACGGGCAGGAAGGCAGGTGTCTCTATCTTTCCATGCCTAGTCTTGAGAACACCTACTCTTGCATCTCCGTCATTTCCACTTATCACGAACATTTCAGTATAAGCATCGCGTCTCCGAAGCTGTAGAACCTGTATCTCCGCTTAACGGCCTCTTTGTATGCCCTCAGGATTCTATCCCATCCTGCGTAGGCGCTCACGAGCATCAGCAATGTGGAGCCCGGCAGGTGGAAGTTGGTTAAGAGTCCGTGAATACGGGACCTGAAGGTGTAGGGCGGGTATATGAGGAGGCTGGACCATCCGGAACATGGGCGTAGGACACCGTTCTTTGACGCACTCTCAAGGGCCTTCACAGTGGTTGTTCCCACCGCTATCACCCTATCCGCGGCATTAATTGTCTCGGCGTTTTTCTCGTCTATAAAGAAGTACTCCGGCTCCATCCTGTGGTCCCGTATTTCTTCGGCTCTAACTGGTAAAAACGTCCCAGGACCAACGTGCAGAGTTATCCTGGCAATTTCTACGCCTTTCTCCCTTATCCTCCTGAGCAGTTCGGGGGTGAAGTGGAGACCCGCTGTAGGGGCTGCGACTGAACCAGGCACCTCCGCATATACTGTCTGGTACTGATCCAGGGATACTTTGTTTTTGATGTAGGGTGGGAGAGGGGCCGTTCCCTGCTCGTCTATCAGCTTCCACGGATCGGACTTCGTAAACCTTATCGTGAACTCTCTGTCCTTCTCCCTGGTAATTTCTGCTTCTGAACCGTTGATGAATATCCTCGCCCCCATCCCCACCTTTCCCTTCACCATACACCTCCATGTTCTGGGAGAAAGCTCCTTTAAGAGAGTCACCTCGACTCTTCCGCCAGTTGTTTTTCTCCCTGATAGCCTGAATGGGAGAACTTTAGTATTGTTAATAACTAGCACGTCACCCTTCCGCAGGTATTGAGGGAGGTCACTGAAGACCCTATGCTCGATACCGGAGGACAGGACCATGAGTCTCGAGGAGCTCCTGGGATGGGCCGGTTCCTGAGCTATGAGCTCTTTTGGCAGCTCATAGTGATAATCCATGGTAGAAGCTGGGTGAAAAGTTTATTTATGGATTTCCTTCGAATAAGTGTTATGAAGTACGGGGAAGAGGCAATCAAAGAGGCTGAGCTGGAGAGATGGGATAACCCGTCCCCGGAGAGGGACTACAGGATAGAGATCACCTTCCCTGAATTCACGTGCCTGTGCCCTCGCTCGGGATACCCCGACTTCGCAACAATAAAAATAAGCTATATACCCGATAAGTACGTGGTCGAGCTAAAATCCCTTAAGCTCTACCTCAACTCATACAGAGACAAGTATTTGATGCACGAAGAAGCCACCAACAAGATATATCAAGACCTCCATCAACTTCTTATGCCCCGCTTTCTAGAAGTCGTCGGTGACTTCAATCCAAGGGGAAATGTTAAAACGGTTGTAAGAGTAACTAGTGAGAAAAAGGGGCCATAGGGTAGCCTGGTCCATCCTCGTGGCTTTGGGAGCCATGGACCCCGGTTCGAATCCGGGTGGCCCCACTTTATAATTCAAAAAGAAAATATTAAATAATCCTATTAAGAACGTTATTAATAGGGAGAGGGGGAGTTAGCATGCTGAAGAGCAGCATTAAGGAATATATGAGGACAGATGTGCCCAGTGTCGATATAGACGACACCTTTGATAAGATCGTGGACTTCATGATCGAGAAGGACCTGGATTTCGTTGTTGTTCGAAGTGACGGTGAAATCGTTGGCGTAATAAGTGACCAGGAGATATGCACGTGCATTGCTCAGGGAAGAGATCTGAGGAAGCTGAGGGCCCGGGAGTTTATGGATGCATGCAGGCTAGCAGGGGTGACCCCATGCCTACAGCTCAATGAACACGAGACCGTTATTAATGCCATAAGAACCATGTCCACTACTGGGGCTAGGTATATCCTGGTCACTGGAGAAAGCGGGGTCAAGGGTGTCATCTCTTTCCACGACCTTATACGTGCAGTGAGGTCCTAGATAAGCATAATTCAAAGACACGATGGTTGACTCTACTCCAGCGTTTTTTTCTTAATTAATTGAAAAATTATTACATTCTTATTGAAGTTTCTATCAATGAAATTTATTTACACTCTCTAGAGTAAGAAACTTTTCAAAAAGCTTAAAAACGTTTAAATTAATAGGCCCTCCATGGAGGGACTTAGTTATGGCGGAAAAGCAGAAAGAGAGTAAAGTATCCAAAGAAGTATCCAAAGATAAGGCGGAATCCTCTTACCTTGAATATCTGCCCAAACTGAGCAGACGAGGATTCTTGGCGGCAGCGGGAATAGGGGCCCTCGCAGGGCTAACTGGTTGCTTAAGACTTGGAGAAGAAAAAAAGCCGGCTGCAGCTCCGGCTGCACCACCTAAACACGAGGTTCCCCCTGGCGAGTGGGACGAATACTACGGGTTCTGGAGCGGGGGTCACTCCGGAGAGGTCAGGATCCTAGGCGTCCCGTCGATGCGGATTCTTAAGAGAATACCCGTTTTTAATTTTGACTGCACTACAGGCTGGGGAATAACAGAGCAAAGCAGGAAAATCATGGGGACTAAGTATCAAACAGGGGACACACACCACGTACATCTATCCTATACCGACGGCACCTACGACGGCAGATATGCATATGTCAATGATAAACTCCACGCCCGCCTGGCCAGGATCAGGCTCGATTACATGGAGGTAGACGCTATTGTAGAGCTACCCAACGCCCAAGGTACCCACGGGATTTTCCCCCAGCGAGCCCCTAGGACGGGATATGTTTTCTGCAACAGCGAGTTTCAGCTTCCCCAGCCCAACGACGGAAGGAACATGGATGTGAGGGATAAGTACTACGGAATGCATACCGCCGTAGACGGGGAAACCATGGAACTCAAATGGCAGGTCATGACCGACGGCAACCAAGACCTCTGCGCGACAGATTACAAGGGCAAATACTCAATGGCCACATGCTATAACTCGGAGAAGGGTTTTACCCTGGAAGACATGATGGCCAAAGATAGAGATTACCTCATTGTTTTCAATATCTCTAGGATAGAAAAAGCCATCAAAAATGGGGAGTACATGAGCATCGGAGACTCGCCGATACCTGTAGTGGACGGTAGAATGACCTCCCCCCTCTTCGGTGAGGCTGTTATCCATATACCGGTGCCGAAGAGCCCCCACGGCGTCAACGTTTCCCCGGACGGGAAATACGCCATCTGCAGCGGTAAGCTTTCGCCAACCTGCACAGTGGTTGATCTGGCGAAGGTAGACGATGTCTTCGCAGGGAAGCTTAAACCAGAGGAGGCCATTGTGGCGCAACCTGAGCTGGGGCTAGGACCTCTTCACACTGTCTTTGACGGAAGAGGCAACGCATATACCAGCATATATATCGACAGCGTTGTGTGCAAGTGGAACATTGAGAAGGCCATAAGACAGTACAAAGGCGAGAAAGTCGATCCTATAGTGGATAAAATCGATATCCATTACCAGGTCGGCCATGTCAACGCCTCGATGAGCGAAACCAAAGAAGCTGACGGAAGATATCTCGTATCGCTGAACAAGTTCTCTAAGGACCGGTTCTTGCCAGTGGGACCCCTTCATCCAGACAACGATCAGCTCATAGACATAAGCGGGGAGAAAATGGTTCTCCTTAAGGATGAGCCTGTCTGGCCAGAGCCCCACGACTGCGTGATTGTCAAGAGAGATGTCATCCTATCAGTTATCAAGAGAGTGGACGATCCGAACAGATACCCGAACCGCGTAGGACCCGATGATAACCGCGTTGAGAGAGTCGGCGAAAGAAAGGTGAACGTCTACATGACCTCACAGGCCCCCAAGTTCGGCCTGACAGAGATCAGGGTAAAAGAGGGCGACGAAGTCACAGTCACGATAACCAACCTCGACACCATCGAAGATCTGAGCCACGGTTTCGCCATACCAAAGCACGACGTGAATATGCTGATAAATCCAGGGCAGACCCAGGTGGTCAAATTCACCGCCGGCAAACCAGGGGTATACTGGTACTTCTGCACATGGTTCTGCCACGCGCTGCACTTAGAAATGAGGGGCAGGCTCCTTGTGGAGCCTCGATAGCTCCTCTTTTTTTATTTATTTTTGAGAGGGATTCAGGGTGAGGTTCCTTCCCATTGTAATTCTTCTTTTATTCACTCTGCATATTGGTGAGGTGACTGCCTCATCGATATGTGAAACTCTAGACTGTTCCTCTGTTTTGAAGGCAGACCA
>JALUUU010000261.1 GCA_027021185.1 archaeon
GGCATTCCTGTACAGCATCCAAATGCTTAGAAAAAGGGTACTACTGGTTGGTGCTGTGTATATTACAGGCATTTTTCTTGTTTATCTAGGTATAGGTCTGGGCCTGCTGAAGGCGATTCATCTCTTAGGAGAGCCGCATCTGATAGCGAAAGTAGCAGGGATAATGGTCCTATTTTTGGGATTCATTACCCTGCGTGAGTATTTATATCCCGAAAAAAGCATTTTGCATACCCGGGAGCCAAAGACACAGGATGCGCTACCTGCTTACCAAGGCCACTCTTCCGTCCTCTTTCGTAGCGGGAATCCTCGTGGGGCTTTGCACTTTCCCCTGCACAGGCGGGATCTATATAGCTATCCTGGGGGCTTCTAACCCTCAAAACCACATATTTCCTAGGATTACTTTATCTGATTGTGTACAACATAATGTTCGTGATGCCTCTTATTTTCATCCTTGTATTGTTCCATAATGCTCACGCAGTCGAGAGAATAGAGATGTGGAGGGAGATGAGCTGGGGCAAGATGAAGCTGGTCGCTGGATCGATAATGATAGCCCTAGGATTAGTGATCTTAGCACTAACCACATATTCCGATACGTTGGTTTTCCACTGAGCTACGCACCATGGAGCCTAGCCGCAAATGTAAAAATTAATTCACTTAATGAGAAACGAGCCTTGCTTTTCAGCGAAATCCATAGCAAAACCCAAGGTAGTATCGTTGTCTGCGTATATTCTGAAAATAGGTTCTCCCCTTTTAACGTGATCACCGATTTTCTTGTAAAGGTACACACCCGCTGATTTATCCTTTGGCGCCCCTGCAAGCTTAGCTATCTTTGCAATAACGCGATTATCTATGCCACTGACCATACCCGAATTCTTACTGCACACATCAAAGTGATTAGGGGCAAGACTCAAAGAATCTCTCCTACCCTGTAGATCCCTGATAGCCTCAAATTTTTTAAACGCCTTTCCAGACTCAAGCATCTCTCTAGCGATGCTCGTGCCCTCGCCAACACTTACTTTGCCAGAAAGCTCAATGAGCTCACCGGCCAAAAAGATACTCTTCTCCTTTAGGTAATGGGGAGCATCTTCCTTGTTTTGCAAAACCCTCAATACATCCAGAGCCTCAAGAACAGGTCCAATCCCCCGTCCAATTGGCTGAGAACCATCTGTGAGCAACACTTTAGCCGTTATCCCGAGTTGCTCAGCAATCTTCTCAAATCTAGCCTTCAGCTGCAAACCATCATTTGGATTAGCCACTTTAGCGGTTCTGCCCACAGGGATGTCAATAACGACATGGGTGGAGCCAGCAGCTACTTTTTTAGAGAGAATGGAGGCTATCATTTGCCCCTCAGAATCGATATTTAATGGCTTCTCAACTGTGATAATTATGTCATCCGCCGGAGCAAGATCCAGGGCTCCTCCCCAGACTATGCATCCCCCCTCTTTTTTCACGATGTTATATATGTTCTCTAGGGGTATCTCCACATCGGCCAGGGCCTCCATAGTATCAGCCGTTCCGGCTGGGGAGGTTATGGCCCTAGAGGAAGTTTTTGGTATGGTAAGCCCTGCCGCAGCAACGATTGGCACAACAATCATTGTTGTTCTATTTCCCGGAATACCACCGATGCAGTGCTTATCGACCACAGTTCCATTAAAATTCAATCTACTCCCAGCCTCAACAATAGCCTCAGCAAGATAAGCGACCTCCTCATCGCTCAGCCTATTAATAGTGCATGACACCACAAAAGCGGTGAGTTCAATTTTCGAGTACCTGCCCTCCACTATGTCCCTCACAATCGTCCTAAAAGCATCCTTTGAAAGTTCCCCACCACCTATTTTTTTCCTGATAAGGTCAAGAGAGGATGGAGGAGGAGCCGGCTTCACATCCACCTCCTCTCCTTCCTCCACATCGAACTTCTCAAAGGCGTACTCGCTCAAGCCTATCTCTTTGTGGTCCAGAAAGTCCTCCTCCACCGCCTGAAGCACCGCCAGATTACGCTTCTCTCCCCAACTAATCACCACCCTATCCATCGGATGAAGGCCCAGACAAGGGCATATTACATGACCGCGCCTCACGAAGGCTACGCTTTCCTTGTATGAGTCAATTTCTACCTTCTTCAACCGAAATTTCATTTTCAGCTCCTCCAACCAACAAAAACACCGGGCTAAGATTCAGTAATGAGGCTCCTTATCTCATTCTGAATCCTCAATGGTTCAAGCACTGTATTAACCAGATATACGTCAAGCCTTTTGAAAAACTTCTCAAAGAAACCCCTTCGCAATTTCTTTTTTTGATGCGTCCTCAGAAGCTGATGAGGATTGCAGAAATCGTTAACAGCCAAATATTCTGCCGCCTCTTTGGCGCTGAGCCTCCTCACCTTCTCCATATCTCTTTCCTCTCTCCTAAGGAGTATTGCGGTCTTCAGAACAGTTTGCTCCCGTGTCCTATCGCCGACAACACGTTTTATATCGGCAACAGCCCTTCCAGCCTCGTCAAGATCAATATCTTCTAAAAGAGGCCTAAACTCTCTCCATATCCCACCTATATCGCCCCTTATATAGCAATTTTTCTCAGAGGAAAAAGCCACGACGTCATCCCCCAAGATCCTTACGAAGTACCAATCATCCGCAACCAGATTTGGCTTTTTATAAAGGCCCAGAAACCCTGGTCCCTCAAGCATTAGCCCATATGAATGGGTGGTTTTCCCAGTTCCAGGAGGACCAATTATAGTTAACCCTGATCCACCAAAATCCACTACTGATCCATGCACAGAGAAGCGCCGATAGGAGGGATAATAGCTCTCAAAGAGGTCCCCTGCCACGGCGAGAGCTATACTCTTAATCCAACCATAGTAGTCACAATTCAAAACTATCGCGGTACTAGACGAAGGCTCAAAAAGAACCCGGAGGTCTCCATCAGCGCGTAACGCAAAAACCCTCCCATGAGGCCTGACGTAGTCACTCATGAACCTGAAGTTGTCCTCCCACATATCCTTAAACTCGCGGTTATCTGTGTAAAGTTTTATACAAGCTCCATGAATGCTTGCCTTGCGCTCATATTTTAACAAATGACGATAATTAGAAATCACACGGTTTCTTTCTAGACGATTTATATTTTTAACAGTATAAGTTTGGCTCCCCATTATCTATTCTTCCATTTCGACCCAAGTCCACTAAATACGAATGGAAATCCCATTGAGAATCCCGCCGTTGGCTACGTAAAAATCCATTAGATGGCCAATATATACTTTTTTCCTCCAAAATATCCAGAATTCTTTCTTTTTATTAGCATGCTGCTAACATGTCTTATAGGTGATTTTAGCAAAAAAGAGAATCTTAGTCTCTTTTAACCTAGCCCAACAGATAACCACAGGAAAAAGCACCCCCATCACGTGCCCAGATAAGCACCACCATCATATGCCTGAGAGTTCTCCTCCCAATACACCTCGTCAAGCTTTTGCTGATATTTAGAAGGACACTTAAACAGAACTTTATTCGATATCAGGGTACCATCGGGGGATAGAGTGCCAATAACGGTAACCCCTACACCGGGCTTCACATTTTGAATAGGATCAGAACCTTGATATCTTACCTTGATGGTCGATTTACCATCGGTAAGATCAAAGAGATAAGAGTTGGGCTCCTCCTCCTCCTTCTCCACCGTTTCCTTAACAATTAACCCAGCAACTTGAACGTTTCTGTTCATATACTCCTCTGGCTGGGCAACAACCTCGCTAACAAATTTAATTGGATCCAGAAAATCCTCGATTGAACTGGCACTCATCCACACTCCGAGGAGAATCACAAACCCCCCTGCCACGACTCTCAGTTTCTTATTCATTTTTTAAAGGGCGTTGCTAATCTGAAGATAAAAAGATTTTCCCTTCAAAACGTCAGATATGTAGAGGTTTTTCTTTCGAAATGAAATTGCTATCTACCAATCATAACAGAAACCTTGGCTCTTTCCGAAACCTCCCTGCTGACGCTTCCTAGGAAAGCCTTTCCAATTCTCCGCCCTCTAGAACCCAAAACGATTAAGTCCACATTCTCCTCATCTGCGGCCCTAAGGATTTCCTCCACAGGATGCCCCCACCGCAACAAGGTCTTAACTTTTTTAACCGAGTGATCAAGGAGATACTTCCTAGAGGACTCTAAAAATCTCATTGCGGGCGCCTCTAACTCTTTCTTTACGTCCTGTTCCTCCATCACCCTCATTAATGCCTCAACCTGAGGATCGGATCTCTCCAGCTCAAGCAAACTTCTCTGGACCCACAGGAGGATAACCTCACAGTCCATACATTTAGCTATTTCCGAGCATCGAGCTAGGGCCTTCTTTGAATCCTCACTCCCATCTACAGCCACTAAAATTTTTTCCATTCTCACAATTCCCTCCTAATATAATAACTGACTTTATTAGAATTTAAGGCTTCTTATTCTCAACGACCTCGAAAACTCCGGGCTCAATGAGCATTTGAAGCTGCTCCTCACGAAGCTCCAAGTCACCTATTTTTGCAGCAGCCTTTGAATTAGACACGTAAAAAAGCTCGCCTTTTGCGCCAGAGCCTCCCCTGTAGACCAACTTGCCAAGAGCTTCTTTTTTTAACGATGTCTTAATCCCGCCAATAATGTCGCATGGATCACCGCAACAATTGTGGCCCAACAATGCTTTTGCTTTAGCAACAAGTTTCTTTTCCTTTACATCCATTACCTATACCACCCCTTTATTCCGGTAAACATCAAGAGACTTAACATAGTTAATGTCCTTCCATCCCACGGCCCAGACATCGCCGCCACGCCCTTCGAGCTTAATTTCAGGGATAGGCGCCGGCGGCGGTCCACCCACTACCGCAGCGCCATTAACAATATCGTACAAACCATTATGGCATGGACATGTCAATATTCCTGTTTGAGGGTTCCATTTTTTAGGAATACACCCTAAATGCGTGCAGAGTAAACAGTAAGATACAAGACCTTCAGGCACGTCAATATTCTCATTATGGCCACCACTGATATCCCTACCAACCCCCTGAACTACATCTCTCCTCTGATGGCTCACCTTCTCATCGAAAAACCAGAGACCCCCTATTAACGTGGCCCTACCGAAATTAAACTTATAGGTGATGAATGCGCCGGGGAATAGTTCACTGAGGCTAACTATCCGTGTAGCCCCGGGCCTAACCTGGCCAGGAGGTAAAGGCCATTCAGGATTGGGGGTTATAAACTCTAAGGCAATCGGCGCCGAATTGAAAATAGTTACCCCAACAGCCCCCAACGCTGCATATTTCACAACATTCCTACGGCTTATCTTCTTCGCAATCATTCCCCACACACATAGCTAATCTTTAAAAAACATGTCAAATACTTTTTTATTACGAAAACAGTTTAAATCAACCTTTTTTCTTTCAGATTATGACAAATCATACTCATCTCTTTACCCAATTGTAAGGCATCGGTGAAAGATTTTTTATTCCTTTTAAATCCACAAAGATTAGCCCGCTTAGATGCTGAGGTAAGCCTTTTGCAATTTCTCTGAAACTTTTCTATCCATAAACGCCCTCATCAGAATATCCGGAACCCCTGTTTCCACAAATATCCGTTGCACGGCTAACAATGCTTCGTAGCCCCTCATGCTTTTTACTACCATGCCACGATACTCTTCCAACCCTTGAACCAAGGATATTTCTTCACCGATCACTGCGTTAATGATCCTGCCGCATTCACTACCATACCGCAGGCTCTTTCGTATGCCTTCAGCAGTCAAAGGCAAAGCCTGTCCCCCCGCGTCCCCCACAATAAATAGGTCATCGACTGTGGGCTCCCTCAGCCCATACGGTATAGCGTTTCCATGACATTTACCTGAGAACACCAACCCAAGGTCATCAAAAAATAGTTTAAGTGCCTTAAGTAGGTTCCTGTTTCCGCAATAGCTTCCAACCCCTATCCTAGAAAACTCGCCGATGGGAAAAATCCACGCCAAACCGTCTGGGATGATATGTGGAATAGCATATATGTGAAGCATATCATCCTCATATTTCGCATCGGTTTCTAACCAAAAGCCTAACCTATCCTTTCGTACAAAGTTCCTCTTCAAGCTCCCTGCTAACAAGGCACGCCAACCAGTACAATCCACCGTGCATCTCGCCCGGAATTTGCCAGCATCAGTAACTACCGCTCCCTCTCTCATGCCAAGGATTTTAGCTTTCAAGATATCGGCACCCACATTATCCATTAAAGAGTCACAAAAACGCTTATAATCAAAAGTGCATAGGGGCTCAATCAAACGGACTTCATATTCCTCAGGAATGTGGAACACGACCCGTCTAAAAGTCTGTAACACGGAGTTCTCACAGCCAAACTCCCGCGCAGTGCTGAGAAACGTCCCACAGGCAGAGGTTTGACCGCTCCCAACCTCATCCCTATCTATCAGCAGTGCGCGTTCCTCAATCCTGGAAGCAACGGCAAGGCCAGCAAAGCTTCCACCAGCTACAATGGCATCATACTTACTCTTATCAATCCAGCCCGACAAATACGATGAAACCCCCTATCTAGTGGTCAGGTAATTATATAGGTACGCAAAAAACACGCCTCCATAGACCCCATAGACAAAGCTTTCCACAAGCCCGAGGAAAAAACTACCTACGCTAAACCAGACAAAACCTGGAAGAAGAGGAGCCCATACTTGATGCATAGCATACTGAGGCATGACCATGTCCCACAGAACACAGAGAACATAGGTAACGCCGAAAAGTATCCCAAGCGCTAGGCCTGCAGCCCTTACGTTTATTTTCCCCTCCATGTTAATTAATAATAAAAACGCGTATTTAGTTCTTTTTCTTACGGAAAAAACCGTATCTTGCTATTTTGTTCCAGTATTGATTAATACTGTAACCAGTGGATTTAGGAATGTAAAATCCAGTAGATAAACATGTAACAAATCGTAACTCTCGCTAGGCAAGCTCAGAAAGGTATTTTATTCTCTTAACCATGTTTGGGTGGGTGCTCATCATCTCCATAAGCCTATCACTGGTAGCCAGCCTCACTTTTTTACCTTTGAGGGCAAGAAGCTCATCCCTGTCAATTGTTCCGCTGAGGTCTGTATCAACCTGCTTAAGCTCACTGATCTCATGTAACGCCCTTGAAGGATCGTTAACGAAGAAGGCCTTATATCCCTCCATCTGCTTCAATGATTCTCTGTCCACTCTGGCGCTACCATAAACCAGCTTATAAAGAGCACTCGCCAAGGCATGAGGAGGGTTTCCGAGTTTAACGCTCCCCATGTCCGCATAGTACTCTCTAATCCGGGAGCCATAGAGAACTAGGAGGTTGGTTATAAAGTAGAGGAGAAAGGCCACAAGACCGAGCATAGCGGCATTGCCCCTTCCCCTGCCAAAACCCCCACCCCACATAAAGCTCCAAGCCATGTACCAGAGGATCATAGGTACCACTGAGAGCATTGTTATCACTGTTACGTCACGATGCTTAAGATGAGAGATTTCATGCCCGAGAACAGCCCTCAACTCCTCTCTGCTCAGGACCCGCATAATTCCCTCTGTAACACATACCCGGCCGTCACTCCGCCACCTGCCAAAGGCAAAGGCATTAGGTATCTGAAGTTTAGAGACCCCTATTTTCGGCTTTGGGATCCCGGCCTTTTTGGATAAGTCTTCTACCATGCTATGAAGTTCAGGGTATTCATCTCTATTTACGTATCGAACCCCCATACTCTTCTCAACGATTTTTGGGCCGATTATGTACTGCACAAGCAGGAGCACCGAGGCGATGACGGCATAAAAGGCAAAGCCGCCGATTCCCATTGCGCTCGCCGCTATAACTAATACCGAATATATAATGGCAAACATCAATGCCACTAAAAGATAGAGTTTCAGCCTCAACAACATAGCTATAAACCACCGCCTACATGCAGCTTTTATGGCACTTACATGCAGAGTACGTCTTTCCTTTATTCAATTTCCGGATCTTCATTGTTTCACCACCTCTGTCGTTATCTCATTTGGAATAATATAGTTTTTTGCTGCAAAAAGCATATTTTTTACTAATCAAATCGTGTAAATGATAAAGGCGACAGCATTGAATTGGTCGAAGTGACAATCTGCTTTACAAGCTTTTACCAAAGTTTTGATACATAACCACCAAAAACTATGCGGATTGAACAAACTTTTATTAACGTACCAGGCTAAACTATTTCGTGCCCGCAAAACAGCTTATCGGATTAATAATCAGCGCCATCCTTCTATACATCATTCTGAGCACAATAAACATTGAAAACCTCAAAGACATCCTAACCGACTTCGGAGCAATATATTTCATCCTGTTCAGCATCATATATCTGACAACCTTCTATTTCAGAGCCCTTAGGTGGCGGGCGATAACGGCCCCTATGGCTAATATAACCCCAGGAGATTCTTTAAAGATCCTTCTAGTGTCTTATTCCATTAACTTCCTTACACCTGCACGCCTAGGGGAGTTGATAAGAGCATATCTGCTGGGGAAAAAGGCACAGATAGGGCTTACAGCAGCCCTTACAACTATTTTGATGGATAGGCTACTCGATGGCATAGTGATGATAGCTCTATTACTGGTGGCGGAGCCTTTATCGGATTCGAAACTTCCGCACATTCATGAAATTCTGGAGGTGATAGGCGTGCTACTTGCTTTAATCCTCGCCTTTATCCTGATACCCACGAAACGTCTCGTGAAAATCAGGCAGCCAATAAAATCAGTTCCATCCAGCTTTAAGGGGAGGTTTACATGTGTCATGAGGGATCTGCGCCTAAGTGGGCAAGCCATTCTAACATACCCCTCCAATATCATAATACTATCCACTTCCATCCTGGCATGGCTAATAGAGGCAGCCTTTTTCTACCTAATTATATGGAGAGTCGGTATAGAGGTTAACTTCCCAGCGGCCATTATCGTTCTCCTGATTCTGAATATCGGCCTACTACTCCCAGCCACCCCCGGCTACATAGGCACATATGAGGCTTTCGTTGTTCTTGCCCTCCTGTCTTACGGAGCCGGAGAAACTGAGGCAGCCGCTGTGGCACTTATCGCCCATGTTATCCAATACGTGTCAGTGGTGATCTCTGGCCTGATCTCCCTCAAGTTTCTCGGAGTAGACTATAAAGAGATTCTAAATTTTAAAGTCCGAGAGCAACAATGGTAATTTTACTTTGTCTTCTCCAAGCTCATCTGCAGGAAAATTAGGAATTCATCCTCAGTCATAAATCCAAGGCTCCGGGCGATTATGCGCCCATTACCATCTAAGATCACAAAGGCGGGTGTGCCGATAATTTTGTACGTCTTCATCAACCCAGAATTCTCCGGCAAATCCGTGTCTATCTTAACAGGCACGAAGTCTTTCATCACTGTAGTAACAACCCGCGTATTATTCATAACCTCCGTATCCATTTTAATGCACCAATAACACCAACCAGCCCAGAAATCTATTAGCACAAGTTTATCCTCTTCACGAGCTTTTTTCAGTCCAGAAGGCAGATCATTCCATGTCCAAATTATCTCAGCATATCCGGCCTCATCAGAGGTTTCTTGAGCGAGGAGTGAAGTGGTTAGGGCGCTGCTTTCGCCCCCCTGCTGAAGACAGGCGTTGAAAAAAGGAATCAAAAACACCAGCAATAAAAGCCTCAAGCTCTATACCCCCTAACATTTCTACGAGACACAATTATCATAACAATCCCTCCGACGAATAAAATCACTCCAAACCATAGAATATTCATCAAAGGCACAAGCTTAATAGTAAGTGAAAGCCTGTCACCTTCAATTCCAGAGAAAATCACGTATACATCCCTAAACACGCCCCGGTCAATCATAACCCTCCTCACGTCTGAGTCTTTGTACTCTTCCAGTTTCGTGACCCCCCGCCCAATCAAATTATTACCTCTATAGACCTCGATAAAAGCCGATTTGGTGAGCTTAATTAAAGCATCACTAGCATCCACAACAGTCTCGGCAAGGATAAACCTATTTTGCATATCACCATTAAAAGAATGAGGATAGCCTGAAACAACTAATAAGTCTCCGGAATCCACGGGAAAAGATGAGAGGACAGGAAGAGTTTTATCACCATCGGTAAGAGAAAAGACGGTAACGTTTTGAAAAGTCTTCACGTCCCCAACCACGCCGTAAACCATCACTTGTCTCGCTTCTTTTGTAGAGTCCAAATTTTGAATAACCTCACTAACCCCCATCCCAAGGAGCTGATCCTCTTTGATATCTGGTATCTCTCTATAGTCCACTAACCGAACACCAAAAGACGACATTCCTTCTCCCACATGCACACCCCAAGCTCCCGCCATCTGATGAAGCTTCGCTGGAGTGGCAGGAACTATGGTGGCGCTGTCCTCTAAGTCAAGGACTCCTGAGAGCTCAGAGGTAAAGAGAGAGCTAGAGACCGCTCCAAGGATAATGAAGACAATTCCCAGGTGAATTCCAAGCACCCCTATAGAATATTTTTTCTCCTTAATTTTCCATGTCTCACCGCTCTTCTTGAGAACTGCGTAAACTATGTAGATAGAAGGAGGCAGAAAGCTCAAAGCAGAAATAGATCCAATCAAAGTATATAATAAAGGTTTTTGAGGGCTTATAATCGCCGAATAATCAACTATATTCCATCCGTCGGCGGGTCTGATGAATGCGGCCACGATGGTAAGACCTGTGAAAACCATGAACTCTCTAACTGCTTCGTCTCTCCTTGATGTCTTGAACGTTAATCCAAGACCTGCTAGAAGCATGATGAAAATAAAGAATGGATAGCTCCATATGTTGAAGAAAGAGCTCCCCACCCCATATTTGTTTCCAGTGAGCATTTTTATCATGGCGGGATATGTAACTCCGAAAAAAGAGATGAATGTGAGAGCGATAAAAGACAGAACTGCTAAGTAAAAGATGTTTGTTTTGTTTAACAAATACTTAGATTTACGCGTTTGTTCTCCCTCATTTCTCAGATACTTTATAAGCCCTAGTGAGAGAGGTGCTGCCAAAGCTAAAAAGGCGAGAACAACGAGGTATGGTCCAGCTCCGCCAGCAACGAACGCATGTACCGACTCGAACACACCACTCCTCGTGACCAATGTTGCGTAGACAACTAAGGCGAAGGAAAGAGAAACTAGCACAGGGGCAAGGATACCGTAATTACGCATGTCTCTTCTATGCTCTGCCAAGGCATGCATTGCCCCGGTTAGCATGAGCCATGGAATAAGCGAAGCGGTTTCTATCGGATCCCAAGCCCAGAAACCCCCCCACCCCAGGACTTTATAACTCCATATACCGCCAAACGCTATAGCAATGGTAAGGAAAAGCCATGCCACACGACACCATTGAGAAGCCTTGCTCACCCAAAGCATGTGCAGATCCTTGGAATCGCCTCTCAATGATTTCAGCAGGTAAACCATTGCCCCCGCGAAGGGTACCGTAACACCAGCGTACCCGATAAACATAGTTAATGGATGAGTAGCCATCCAAGGGTCGAGAAGCAGGGGATTAAGTCCTGCGCCGTCCAGAGGCACGAAATCTCTCTGAATAGTTGGATAAACCTCATAGATAGTCTTAAAAGGTGAGTCCAGCAAGGTCATAGCCACGAAATATGTCCCTAACCCCATAACTAGTATCTGGGCCTTCCTAACGAAATCACTGACGCTGTCTTTGCCCTCGTTGAGCCACAGAGCCCCTATCGATATAAGAAGCGCCCAAAAGAGCAAGGTTCCCTCCTGTCCCGCCAGTGCCCCGAGGATTTTGTAGTAAATTGGGTAATATTTGCTAGTGAATGACCATACATACTCGATGGTCACATCACTGACAAAGAAGTAATAAAGCAAAAGAGAAAAATCAACAAAAAGTAAAGCCGTAAATCCCCTGATAAGCCACTTCAACTGTGCAACTGTTTTTTTCCTAATCTGTTCATAGAGGAGTAAAACAACGCTAGAAAGCCCAGTAAAAAAGGCGAGGTAAAGCAGGATGTTCCCTGGATTCATCCGGAACCTCCTTCCAGTACTTGCCGCAACACCGAAAGCAGACTGTCAGCCGGGACATAGCCAGGGATCCTGGTAATTATCTCGCCTTCAGGGGTGAGAAAGAGTTCATGGGGAGGATATTGAACACCAAAGCGCTTAGCATCCTCTTTGTTGACATCCATGTCTATGGCAATTAAAACGAAGTTTTCTCTAAGCAGGCGATTTATCTCTGGCTGAGGAAAAACTTCTGTCTGCATTTTCTCACAATATGGACACCAAATGGTCCAGAAGTAGAGAAACATAGGTTTTCCTGTTTCCTCTGCCACAGTTTTTCCCTGTTCATAGGTTTTATACCACTTCAAGTCCCCAAGGTATGTGTATTCCTCGTCAGTGAGCAAGGGCGCAGCGTTTATCGCATAGTATACAAAGAGCAACATGATAGACAGGAAAATAATTGTTATGGCTTTCCGTTGCTCCATAACAATGTCCAAACGTAGACGATATTAATACCTTTTTCCTGCAAAAAAAGAAAAAAAAATCCACATTATTTAAAAAATGTAAGAATAGCTATAGCTATTAGTAAATAAACGAAAATTCTTCCTTCTTAAGATTATATTAAAGGCATTCTTAAAGTCCCAGTAAAATCTGTAGAGTATTGTGAACACCCATGGGCACGCCTAAAACTAGAAGAATAAGCTTACTGAGCCAATGAGCTTCCTCATCCTTTGGGACGCCTTCGATGAAATGAATGATACCAATAACCAATCCTAGTTTAAGTATAGGATAAATATGGGGCGAGACCGACAGCAAAGCTTGTGTAAGGGGTTGCTCTGCCTTGTAAGAAAGAGAGTAAACAGCAGTTGCAACAGCCGCAGCCTCGAAGGCGAATCCACTTAACACTAGAGTATTCTCCCTACTCAATATGTTTAACTTATTCAATACTAGCCGACCCAGGAAGGTTAGTCCAGCTCCAAGCAGTATTATCCAGAGGAAGAGTGTTGGACGTAAAGACATATCCAAGACTCCGCCAGAGGCCACTAGAGCCATGTCACTTAGTGCCAATAATACTCCTACACCCACCAAAGCCCAGCCAATGGGCAGCATCACACGGGGATACTCTTCTTTTTTAAGGTAAACTCCAATCAAAAGAGCGGCGATGGACACAACAGCAATGATAAGGTATATTCCCGGGGTTAGAAAAAAAGGGCTATGCGGTAACACTCCCTCCCCAGTAAGCCTTGCAAATTCCTCTAACCCTCTCAGAAATCCTCCAAAAACAACGAAAGGCAAAACGGCGTTGAAAAGTTTCTTATCCATCCTCACGCCAAGCCTTTTCAAAAGCTTAACAACGCCGTAGCCACCAAGGATAAGAAGAACACCATACACTACGGTGTTATATATATTGTATCCAGTCCCGTATGTGATGGGATCAACAAAGTATGTTTTTATGAAATCTCCTATTCCCATATCCAGTCCTCAAAGAGTTAAATAAAAAAAGGAGACGGGAGGTCCCCTTTCACTTCACGTATTTCTCAGGATTACTCTCGAATTCTGCCTTACATCCTGGAGCGCAGAAGTAATAAATCTTTCCTTTGTAGTCGGACCTCCACTTTGCGGTTTTCTCATCCACGGTCATTTTACATATCGGGTCTATAGCCAAACTATCTCCTCCTTACATACAGCTTTTATGGCACTTACACGCGGCATATCTAGATCTCTTCACGAGCTTCTTAATCCTCAACCGCATCACCTCCGTTAACCGCTTTTGTAGGGGTAGATTTCTCAACCAGCTTAGGTTTAGGTTTACCATACACTAACGAACGAGGTGAAAATCTCTTAAGTCTAAGGGAATTGGTGACCACTGACACAGAGCTAAAAGCCATAGCAGCGGCAGCTAGCATAGGGTTCAATAAAAGTCCTTTAAACGGGAATAAGATCCCAGCGGCTACGGGTATCAAAGATACATTGTAGAAGAACGCCCAAAAAAGGTTTTGCTTAATGGTTCGCATCGTACGCTTGCTTAATTCTATGGCCATGACAACGCCCATGAGGTCGCCGCTCATCAAGGTTATGTCACCTGCCTCCATGGCGATGTCTGTTCCGGTGCCTATAGCTATGCCAACATCTGCCTGAGCTAGGGCGGGGGCGTCGTTTATCCCGTCACCGACCATGGCAACAACTCTGCCCTCCTCTTGGAGTTTCTTGACTTCATTAGCCTTGTCCTCAGGTAAAACCTCCGCTAAAACACGGTCGATGCCGACCTCTCTAGCGATGGCTTTGGCTGTGCGTTTATTGTCCCCCGTAATCATGACAACCTCGAGGCCTAGCCTATGCAGCGCTTCAACAGCCTCTTTAGAATTCTCTTTCAAAGTATCAGCGACAGCAATGATGCCAACCGCTTTACCGTCCACAGCAACGAGCATGGCTGTCTTACCCTGTCTTTCAAGCTCCTTCATCCGGCTCTCCAATGCCCTGATATCTACTCCTTCGTCCGTCATCAACTTTCTCGTGCCCAGGAAAACGACCTTGCCCTCTATCCGAGCTTTTATTCCATGTCCTGGAATAGCTTCAAAGAACTCTGCTTTAACCAGATTAATGCCCCAGTCCTCAGAGCCTTTAACAATTGCCTCTCCAAGAGGATGCTCAGAACCTTTCTCGGAGCTTGCAGCCATACGAAGAACGTCCTTCTCCTCCCATCCCTTAACAGCGATAACATCTGTTAGGGACGGCTTACCTTTGGTAAGAGTCCCAGTTTTATCAAGGATGATAGTGTCGATCTTATGAGCTGTTTCGAGGCTTTCACCGCCCTTAATTAAAATTCCACTTTCGGCCCCTTTCCCGGTGCCGACCATTATGGCGGTAGGCGTGGCCAGCCCTAAAGCGCAAGGACATGCAATTATGAGGACCGCAATAAAAACCGTTAAAGCGAACACAAAAGGCGTCATCTGCAGATATTTGTCGAGGGGCTCACCAGTGAGAATGGCGGTTCCTCCAAAGTACCAGAAAATAGCCGACAATACAGCGATTGCAATAACTATAGGTACAAAAATGCCAGCGATCTTATCGGCTAGCCTCTGGATAGGGGCCTTACTACCCTGAGCCTCCTCCACCAATTTGATTATCTGAGCCAAGACAGTATCTTTACCTACCTTAGCGGCTTTGAACTTGAATGATCCTGTTTTATTAATAGTTGCACCAATGACACTGTCCCCAACCTGCTTCTCGACGGGAATGCTCTCACCCGTTATCATGGACTCGTCGACAGCGGAGCGTCCCTCTATAATCACGCCATCCACAGGGATTTTCTCCCCCGGCCTAACCACCACGATATCGCCGATCCGAACCTCGTCCACGGGGATATCCATCTCCTTACCGTCCCTGATAACACGGGCCGTCTTTGCCTGAAGACCCATTAGTTTCTTAATAGCCTCGGATGTCTCACCTTTGGCCTTAGCCTCGAGATACCGCCCAAGGATAATCAATGTTATAATAACGGCCGCTGTGTCGTAGTAAACCTCTAAAGGTATTCCCTTCGAGAGGAAAAAATCCGGGAAGAAGGTTACCGCAAGGCTGTAGAAGAATGCTGCGCTAGTGCCCACGGCAATCAGGGTGTTCATGTCTGCGCTACGGTGACGCAGAGCGGCTATGAAACCCCTGTAGAATCGTGCACCAACCCAGAACTGCACAGGAATCGCTAGAGCCAGGAGGACATAGAAGTTTGATAAGAACTCTGGTATCCACGGGAACCACTCAGGAAAACTGCCCATAAAAATTGGCAAACTCAAGACAATGCCAACTATCAATCTTTTCCTAAGCTCGTCTATCTCTCGAACCCGTGCCTCTTTTTCTCGGTCCACAACATCTTCCTTTATTTCAACTGGTTTGTACCCCGCATCTCTGATAGCTTTCTTAATCTCTCCCAAAGAGGTAATTGTTGGTACGAATTCAACCGTGGCTTTCTCAGTTGCAAGGTTTACATTCGCCTCTAGCACCCCTTCAAGCTTCTTAATAGCTTTTTCAACAGCTGCGACGCAGCTGGCGCAAGTCATGCCTTGAATAGGAATCGTGGCTTTTTCCACCACAACATCATAGCCCAACTTTTTTGTCTCTTTGATAAAGTCCTCTAATGTTGACTTTGATGGATCATAAATAAGCGTGGCTTTCTCAGTTGCAAGGTTTACATTAACCTTCTTTACCCCATCTATTTTTTTCAGCCCCTTCTCAACTGTGGCAACACAGCTGGCGCATGTCATGCCCTCGACAGGCAAATCTACTTTCTTCTCTTTCATTTTTTGCACCTCTCAGCTATTCGCCACTTACCTGATCTCAAGGCCTGATTAATGGAATTCAGGTTTTTCCGTGTCAAAGAATATTTTGTCCTGAACTCCTTATAGTTCTGGTTGATCAAAAGATCTACAAGATCATAAAGTTTTAACCTTAGTTTCATGGCTAGTTAATAAGGCCCCTCCGCGGGTTATAAATAGCTTTTTCTTTCAATTAGAATATTTTTTACCAGATTTTTTCAGGTTATGCTAAGTTCATCCCGATAATTTTTTAAAATAAGATAATTCCCTTGTGGTTTTACTATCTATACTATAAGGAATTATGAAAATAGGATTTTTATGGTGCGTTATTTGAACCATAATACCTAAACACAATCATATACGAAATGAAAAGTTTTAAATTGCCGAGTTTATAAAAAAGATAAAATATGAAGCTTGATGCTGTCGACCTTGAAATATTGAGGATACTTCAGGAGGATTCTAGAAAGCCCTACTCTGAGATAGCTGCAAAAGCGAATATAAGCAGGCCCACCGCCAAGGCTAGGATAAAGAAATTACAGAGCCAGGGGATCATAAAAAAGTTCACTGTAATTATTGATAGGGACGCAATAGTGCAAAATATAATAGTTTTACTTCAGATGAAGGCTGAAAATCTCGAAGGTGTGTTTAATGAATTGAAGGGCATAGAAGAAATCCTCGAGATATACGAAGTAATGGGGGAACGCAACATAGCATGCAAGGCAATAGTCCAGAGTATGGAGGAGCTACGCCGCCTAATAGAGAGAGTAAATACACTGGATGTGAAAGATTTCTACGCCTCAGTTGTCTTAAAAACAATAAAGGAGGAACATGAAAAAAGGGTTGGCCCCGAGATCGGCGTCAGCCTTGAATGCGAATATTGTGGCAAAGGTATAGCGGGCATCCCTTATAAATTCAAAGTACATAATGTAGAGCACTATTTCTGCTGCCCCTTATGCCTTAAAACCTATAAGAAGAGAATACGGCGGACAACTAGATAAACATGTAAATGTCTTAAATTTTCAAATAGAGCCGCACTACTAGTTGGAGCAAATGTGTTGTCGTTACAAAATCCACGCTGGCGACAAACAGAACAAGCAGGATATTATTAAGTAGGCTATTAGCAAATTGCGGAAAAATTTCCCCGAATGCGCTATACTTTCCTATGACTAAAGAGGTATAGCGTGCGTGGTAAGAGTATATAAGAAATTAAGCTATATATATTGATCTTAAGGTGTGATAGAAAAATGATTTTGAATAGAGTGAATATGGATAATTTAGAGGCGACCATAGAAAAGGCGAAAAAAAATCCCGGTGTTTTGAAAAAAGTCAACAGGATCGAGGGTGAATGGCTCCTAGAGGAGGAAGGTCCACAGTTCAGAGCCGTAATAAAGACAGAAAAGGGGGATTACAGACTTGAGGCAGATCAGCCAAGATTCCTCGGTGGAAAAGGGACGGCACCTGGCCCCATGATTTATTGTCTATATGGAGTGACTTCCTGCTTCGCAGCAACATTCGCATCTATTGCCGCTGAGAAAGGCACAGAATTGAAAAAACTAAAGGTTACAGCAGAGTCCTATGTAGACCTCTCCAGGAGCATGGGACTAACAGACAACCCTGTGGTAGATCAGGTGGTCTTCAAGGTGCAATGCGAAACAAAAAACAGCGCAGATGTGGAGGAGATTAAAAGACTGGCTATGGAGCGTTGCCCCGCAGTTTACTGCCTAACAAAACCCATTCAACTCCAAGTAAAGCTTACAGAGGATTAATTAAGCCTACATTAGGGAATTATAAATTTAAACAGACAAGGCCCGGGCCTAATGGCAGGCCAAAATACCTATAGAGTGGCGCGATGCATGAAAGAAATCGGGGATCGCAGAGAATATAAATTCTTCATTTTAGAGATTCCGAGGATACTCCGAGAAGACTTGAAAAATCGAATGCCACTGAGGATATTGAATCTACATGATTCAAAACTGTTTAATTAATATTCCCGCATAAACAGTCTTCTGCCGCTACATATTTCTTTTATCCCGGTAAGGAGAATACTGATGAACTATTGGGAGGGTCTTTCAAGACACGCCGAAGGGATAATAATCGCGAGCATTGGATGGCTCTTGAATATTCCGTATTGGGTCTCGATGTATAGGTACCATAGCTCATTGGGACATTCCTTGGTTGAGCACTTCTATGAGGACCTGCATCTCCACTTGATGGCACTCGGAACTATACCTATATTCATGATCCTCGGGTATTTCTGGGATAAAAAATCCATGCTGGAACGCGATGTTTCCCTGAGAAGGGATTTTCTTCAAGCCATCCTTGATAACATGCAGGACGGGCTCGTGGTTTATGACAAAAGCAGGAAGATCATCGAAGCGAATAAACAAATGGAGACATTATTCGGCGCGCCTAGGGAGGAGCTTCTTGGGAAGGAATGCCTTGACCTTATCAAGTGCGATATCGAGGATTGCCCGGTTCTCACGGTATTTGAGAGGAAGATTAATGTTTATGGCGGAGCCTGTGAGCAACTGAAGCACAGAGGAGGCCGCAAAACCTTCGTAGAAATCAACTCCTACCCCATAAAGAACAATGGGGATGTTGAATACGTGCTGGAAGTGATAAAAGACATCACCGAAAAGATACTGAGGGAGAAGGAGGAGATTCTTTTATCACACATAGACGACCTGCTGGACTCTAAGGTTGAAAAGAAGAAAGTGCTAAGGGAGGTAACGGAGAGTTTGGTGAGGGAGTTCGGCTATGATATCGCTGGAATTGCTGTGGTTAAAGCAGGCGGAGAGAAGCTTCTCCCAGTCGTCTTATCAGTGAATAGGAGGATCAAGGTTCTATCAGGGAACTTTATCAAGCAGTTATGCGAGAAGGAGGTGGCTGTCCCGGCCGGCAGCCCAATTGAGAAGGTGATAAAGAAAGGCCGAGTACTGTTCTCGAAGAACATTTCCAAACTGTTATCCAGATCCCTAAGCGATAAGAAGCTTGGAAGGCTGGATAGGGCGCTTAAAAGACTCGATACTTTGAGATATGTTATAATCGTACCCATCATAACCCAGGGGGAATCGGTTCATGGACTAATAGGTTTTGCAAGCGCCGATGAGCTTAGGGAATCTGATGCCCAAAGATTAATAAGGATAGGAAAAAAGATCTCAGGGATTCTATGAAAATATGAAAAGAGGAAAAAATTCAACTCCACATATATCCGTTATGCAGGGGATTGATCTACGGCGCCTCTGAGAATAGGGGCCTCAGCTTCCCGGAGCAGAGACGCCCAACTGCTAAGCATTTAATCCAGACCCCTGCTATTGAAAACGTCTATACAAATCTGTATTGAACGCGTCGTTCATTCAATAACACACACCGTGCCTCTTTGGGCGTGGAAAGGGATTCAGGGCATTGGGTGGAGCAGGAAGTTTGGGTTGATCCCTATAGGAAAAAATGATGCTTAAGCCTGACGGCTGAGAGTCCTTATCCGTTCACGGTATCTACGCTTGGAATAGCCGATCTTTGCCAGCCATCTACGGGTCTGAGAATCAGTATAGGTACCTCTTCTATACGCCTGACGCTTCGCCTTATCCCAAGTCTGAGCTTTGAGCTTATCCACAGTGCTAACATCAATCCCATTAAACCTATCGTTGTATCCCCCAGTCACTGCACTCATCACCACCCTTCAACAGAAAGAAATCCCTGGATTCCGAACCAAACATTATAAATCTCAGAAATTCCCGTATAAGCCGCCTCCTTTATTTTAAGGTTCAATAAGAAGAGGATGCCACTATAATAGCCTAGTAAGGCTTAGGTGGTCGTACTTAGAGCGGCGGGGGAAGCAAAGGGTAAAAGGTTTATAATACGGGGTGCGGATGGAGCAGAGACACCAGAGCACCGAGGCCTGTCAACTCAAGACAAAATGCAACATTGAAGGGCCTGGCGAAGTAGACCTCCTGAGTTCCTCCATGTCCCAGTCTCCCTTTGAATAAAACCCTACACCTATGTCCCTCTATTAGATGTAATTCCCCAGGTGGCTTCTTTGCTTCTTTGATTTTTTCACATATTTTCTTTGAATCCGAATCACCTAAAAAAGTCGATAGGTAATGCTCGTACGGCTATTTCTCAAAGAGGTTTCTTTAAGTCAGAAAACATAGAAATTACTCAGTGAATGGAAGAAGATCAGAGAAAATTAGTTGCCGAGTTAAGAGGACTACTGCAAGAGTTCAAAAGCCTCAATGGGGGCTACCATAAATTGGATAAAGAGTACATGCGTTTGCTGAAAGGCATGGAAAAAATTGCCATTAAGATCCACAACGACACAATAAAGGAAGTGGGGAGGGAAGACAAAGAGCTTGAGGGCATAATTAAAAACCTCAGGCTCAAGAACACCTGGATGACTTTTCACAGTTTCAGGATATGACATTATGTGGGATAGTTCAGCTATGCTTTGAAGTGGACAGTGCCGGCTATTTGTTTATCCCTATTTCAATTTCTCTGATTAAGTCCGGTATCTCGTTTTCCGTGATTATCTGAAATTCCCTGAGAGCCCTTCCAACCTTAAGATAACTTTGAATATTCTCGTATTGCTTTGATTTCCTGCTTCCAGGCTTATTTGTCTCCCTTTTTTGTGTGATAATGAACAATTTTGCCTTCTCAATTCTGATAGGTGTATCACCCTTACTGCATACTTCAGACAGGTCTGTTGCGCAAATGATTCCGATTATCTTTTTAGGGGTGGGGGCACCGGTCTCTATTTCAATGATGTATCTGACGGCGTCTTCTTTTAGGACAACAAAATCAGCATCTGAGAGCTGAGTGCTTCTCGTCAAAACCTTTTTGTCAAGGAAAAGGGGAACCTTGTTTGCGCCGTGGGAATGTCTGTACTCGATGTTTTTAGAGTCTAAGTTTCTGCTGATTTTATCCCGCACCTTTTTATGCCAACGGCCTTCTCCCATGCCCCTCTGTTTAGCTCTAGCGTACTAATTTCTTTCCCCCTTTTCCAGGGGCAGCTTCAAGGTGGGCATAAATTATAAGTCCTATTACAGGGAAAGATATTGTGTTGCCATTCAGCATCATGGCCGTCCCGAAGATCTGCTCTGATGGGGGAGTGGATTATGCGCAGGATAATGGTTGTGGATGACGATGAGGACATTCTCCGAGTGGTAAGTGAGAAGCTGCGCTGGGCTGGATACGAGGTCATAACCGTCAACAACGGCAGAGAAGGCCTCGAGAAGGCTTTGAGGGATAAACCAGATCTTGTTCTCCTCGATATTATGATGCCAGACCTCGACGGCCTCGAGGTTTGCCGTGAGATCAAAACAAATCCAGACACCATGCACATTAAGGTCGCTGTGTTCACCTTCAGCGG
>JALUUU010000262.1 GCA_027021185.1 archaeon
ACGGCTCTGCGGGTCTGGTTCAGGGTTATGCCTTTCTTCAGGGTGTTCAGGTTCTTCTGCACCCCGCTCTCCGCGCCGTAGAGGATTGCCCAGCACCCCGCCTCTTTAAAGGCTCTGAGGAGCTTCTCGTCCACGGTATTAACCCTGGAGGAGACATACCACGAGAAGTCCAGCCCCCTGCTCTTTATCTCCTTGGCAATGCGCATGGCCCGGTCATAGTCCCCCGTGAAGGTGTCGTCCAGGAACCTGATCTCCCTGTAGCCCTGCTCAAGGCACAGCTCCAGTTCCTCCATCACGTTCTCAACGCTCCTGTAGCGGATCATTCGCTCCTTCCCTATCTGGAAGCAGTAGATGCATCTGGAGTCGCATCCCCTGGAGGTTATGACCGTAGCCACGGGCTTCTTTTTATATGTTCCGAGGGGCGGCACGTAGAGGTCGGGGTCCTCCAGGAGATTTCTGGCGGGGAAGGGGATGGAGTCCAGGTTCTTTATCAAAGGCATGGGGGGGTTCCTCTTAACAGCGTCGTTGTCACGGTAAACACAGCCCCGCACCCCTTCCAGGTTCTCTCTCTTCTCCACTCTCCGGGCGATTTCTACGGCTGTGCGCTCTCCCTCTCCGGTAACCGCGGCATCTATCGACCTGCATTCCTCCAGGGCTGTCTCTCCCTTGGCGATGGGGTATGGTCCGCCCACCACCACGTAGGTGTCCTCATCCAGGGACTTCACAGCGGCGGCTGTTTTCTTAGCCTTCTTCCAGAGGGGCGTGTTGGAGTATATCCCCACCATCTCGGGTTTGTACCAGCGCACCCTCTTCATGAGCTCGTCGTGGCCCAGGAAGGAGCCGTCGAAGAACCTCACGTCGTGGCCGTCCTCGAGGAGGCTCGCGGCGACGTATAGAACCCCCAGAGGCTGCCAGTAGTTAACCTGGGAGCGGGCAGTCTTTGTGGGAAAAATATCCTCCGGCAGCCAGGAGGGCATGAGCAGGGCAATCCTCATTTCCGGCAAACCTCTTCCAGGTACTCCCTGGAGCTGTTTATCTTCAGGATGTCGTGGCTTTTCCCCAGGAGATTTTCAGCCGCCTTTATCCCGGTGTCAATGGCGTGGTCCATGTTGTGGTACTTGAACATCCCGGTTCTGCCGATGATTTGTAGGTTTCTGAATCCTTGAAGATAATCGGTTATTTTGGCGTAGCTCTCCTGGTACCCCACCTCCAGGAGGGGGTAGGCCTTTTTAACCCTGACTACGAGGGTGTCGAGGACCTCCTCTTTTTTCAGAAATCCGAGGCCCTCCAGATGTTTGACTGCCGACTGGGCGAGGTCATGATCCGTGCTCTGCCAGGTTTCGTCCCCCTCGAAGCAGAAGTACTCCGTAACCAGAATCGTCTTCCCCGGTGGGGCCATCTTGGAGCTCCAGTTCTTTGGTTCATGGATCCTTCCGAAGGGGATGCTCCTCTCCGGGACGTATATCCAGGTGAGATCTGTTACTCTGTCCCGGTCCACCATGACAGCCACGATGATGGTGTCCCTGTACCTGAGGCTGTTAGCCGCTTCCAGCACCTCTTGAGGCGCCTCAGGCTGAAGCATCTTAACAAGGGCCGTTACGGGAATGCTGGAGATGAATTCCTCGGCCTCAATCACCTTCTCCCCCTCGGGGCCGAGGGTCTCCACGGCCAGGATACGGGAGCCGTTGTGCCTGACTCCCGTCACCCGTGTATCTGTCAGAACCGCGTTGACCTTATCTATCTCCTCTCTGAGCCTCTCAGGGATCCTACCTATCCCCAGCTCTGGGTAAAGAAATCTCTCCGCCAGGGTTGCTATTTTCTGGTCCTTTGATTTGTGAAGGGCCTCCTTGATAGCCACCCAGAGGGACAGGCCTTTTATGCGCTGGGCCACCCACTCCTCGCTTATCCTGTCGCACCTCAGCCCCCATACTTTTTCGCTGTACTCCTTGAAGTAGAGCTCGAACATTTTACGGCCGAAGCGGTTGACCACCCAGTCCTCGAGGGAGATTATCACGGGTTTCCGGACGCCGTTCTTAACCCTCTCGAGGACGTAGTCTGTGAGGATTTCCACGGTGGCCACAAAACCCATCCCGAAGAGGGCGTTGAAGGGCTTGAGGGGGTAATCGAAGTACCTTCCTTTGAAGTATATCTTACTGCTCCTGGGGGCTACGATGAACTCCATCCCCATGAGGTCCTTTACAAAGGCCTCAAGCTTAGGGTCTTTGGTGAAGAACCTGTGTCCCCCCAGGTCGAAACGGAAGCCGTCGTGGACTATGGTCCTGGAAAGCCCCCCCACGACAGTGTCTTTTTCACATACGACGAGGTCGATTCCAGCACGGGTTAAGACGTACCCTGCGCTGAGTCCAGCGACTCCCCCTCCCAGCACTACGACCTCGTGTTTCTCGCTCATTTTAACAGTGGCTTAACTCTCCCATGAGCAAAAATAAAGCTACCAGCTTATCACCCTGTCACAGGAGAAAATCCGCTGAAGGAGGTCCTCGTAGTCTACACCGCCTTCGTAGAGTTTAACGGTTTCGACCTCGTTCTCCTCTGCATGCAGGGCTATTATCCTCTCAACTGTTGCGCTGGGTTTTTCCTTAAGGATGTGAAGAACCTTCAATAGGGCACCACCACATCGTATTCCAATAGTTTTCGGGATATCTCCTCCAGGGAGATAGTCTCAAGGTTATTCTCGGGGTTGTTGGAGTACGCCTTTCCCTTCATCATCCCGAGGAGCTCGATGTTCTTGTCCACCGCCTCGGTTCTCTTGAGCACGTTATCCAGGACGATGAGCTCCACGCGGTCGTCCATGAGGGTGAGGCCCAGGGCTACCCGAACGGCCTCTCCCTGCCGGTATTCATCTGTTGTGTTAACAATAACCCCTATCTTCCTCATAGCACTATGTACCTGTCACATTCATGGGCTATAACGGCGTGGTCGAACTGGCTCCCGTGCTTGATGTTCTCGAGGGTTTCGGTGTATCCCTTCTCCCTGTAGCTGTGATCGCATATTGCCACGCTAATCCCTGCGTCAACGAGGCCCTGGAACTCCTCCTTTTTGAGCAGGTGGGTGCCGTCGTCCATCACAAACAGGGAAATCTCAATCCCCTCCCTCTCAGCGGCCCGGCAAAGCCCTAGGAGGTGTTTAAGATTCTTGTCTGTATTCACCAGGATGCCCAGTTTCTTTTTGCCCACTTTCTCACCTGGGGAGTGAAATTCTCGGTCATCATATATAAGGCTCACGTTACCCTCATAACCATGGGCTGATTTATGAGCCAGAAGCTTAGGAGAGCGATGGATAAGATCAGGGCTGAAACAGCCAGGCAGGCCCTCATCCACCCTTCTTTTCCGAGGCTCCGGGAGGCTTCTTGGGCGATGGACAGCGCCATGAGGAACCCAATAATCAGTATCCCAAATTGAAGGGTTCTCACAGAGTCCATGGCCAGGAGGGGTTTCATCTCCATTCCCCTGGTGCCGAAAAGATCCCATCCCAGCCCCAGGGGATCGCTGAGGAGGGGGATGATGGCGGGGCCCTCCATAAGGAGATGCATAGAGTTATGGGCCATGTGGTAGAATAGGGCGGCCGGGATAAGGGCATAGGCGAGGGTCTTGAAAGCAGAGAGGGTTCCTATTTGACCGATAGCTCTGCTGATAAGGGATGACACCATGTAGAGGGAGGCAATAGATAGGGCTGCACTCACCAGGAGGAAGGCTGTAAAGACAAGGTAGTACGTAGGTTTTTCAAGACTGGCCGCGAAGCCGGTCCAGGAGGATAGCATGGTGCCTCCGTGGAGAAGGGTGAGGCCCAGGAGCACGGCTATGAAGACGGCCTCATCTGTTTTTGGTTTCCTTATTCTACGAAGCTCTTCGGCGAAAGGTCTGACGAAGACGCTCATGTTGTCGTAGGGACAAGTCCTGAGACACTCCATGCAGGTTATGCAGGTGACGCTCCTATCCATCCCCCCGGGGTACAGCACCACGGGACAGCCCTCCCCTTTCTCATTCCCCCGTATGCAGTCCTTGGTCCTGCATTTACGGCAGGTATCGCGGTCCCTGCTCCGCAGCTCCACAGGAGACACAGAGGAGTAGATCCCCTGGATGGCCCCTATGAAGCATAGATACTGGCAGAACGCCCTCTTCCTGTAGGCTATGCCCACAGCCAGGGCGATGATGAAAATGGCTATCATCAGGTATGCGGTGTATCTGGGGCTGTAGGTTATCGTAACCCCAAGCTCTAGCCATGTGATCACCGCCAGAAAGACGGCCGCAGGATAAAGGTTTTTCAGCTTTCTGGGCCATCTCAAGGAGCTTTCTGGAAGGCCCATCTTCTTTATCCACGTGACCGTTGCATTCCAGGGACAGAGATAGCACCAGGTCTTCCCCAGGAACAGTATAAGGAATATGATGCCTGTCCACCATATCGTCCAGACCCCGACGGTGGCTATGTTGAGCCGGGGTATCTGGGTCCCATACAGGCCCGCGTACACCAGGAAGAGGTATGCGGCCAGGATGAGGATCTGAAGGCTGACCTGGGGTATCCGGGACTTAATGAGCCTTCTGGCTGCGGGATTTCTCAGAATATCAAATCTAAGGTAATCTTCTTCGCTCATGGCAGGTTCAGTTTTTCTCTTGATTTATGACGTTAATAGATTTTTCTAGGCCAGGATGGGAAAAAATCCGTGGATAGCCGCTTTGCTGAACTTTCTCACCTACGGAGGTGGTTATCTCTACTCCCGCATTAGGATGAGGCTCGGAGCAGGGCTTCTATTGGTGTTTCTCGTAATGAGCATCGAAACCGTTGTATCCCCTGGGGAGCATTTCAGCAACCCCTTCGGTACCCATATGTTTAGCATGACCGCCCTTTCCTTGGTTCTGGCCTACGATGTCTTCCGATGCCTCAGGCAATAACCGCCGAGATTATCTTGTAGGCAACGATGGATATCCCCGCAGCAATGGGCACTGTCAGGAGCCAGGAGCCTATTATCCTGTAGATTATGGCCAGGTTTAGGGCTTTTATCCCCCTCGCCATCCCAACACCTATTATGGAGCCGACAACGGTGTGGGTGGTTGAGATGGGCAGGCCGAGATATGAGTTGGCCAGGATAACACTCGCCCCCGCAAACTCCGCGGAGAATCCCCGGGTGGGGGTGATCTCTGTCACACGCTTCCCCACGGTGTCGATAACTCTGTAGCCCCATGTAGCCGCCCCCAGCACTATTCCTCCGGCGCCTATGACCAGGAGCATTGAAACGTCGGGCTCAGCTCCCATGGCCTGTGGCCCCTTCACAGAGAGAAGCATGTAAATCGGCCCAACGGCGTTGGCGACGTCGTTGCTGCCGAAGGCGAAGGCGACGTACATTGCAGAGGCGATCTGCAGATAGCCGAAGACTTTCTCCATCCTTTTGAGCTTGACCTTCCTCGCTAGGAGGTATCTCTTTATCAGCAGCGTGTATATCATGTAGGCCGTGAAGGCTCCTACGAGGGGTGATAGAACCCAGCTCATCACTATCTTCTTCATGATCCCCCACTGGATCTCCCCTCCTCCGCTTATGAGCCCGAAGCCGAGCATTCCCCCCACCGCCGAGTGGGTTGTGGAGACCGGAAGCCCCCGCCATGTGGCGAAGGTGAGCCATAGGCCGGCGCTTATCAGCGCGGCAAGGGCCCCGGCAACTATTACGTTGGGATCAGAGACATTATCTATCCGGACAATGCCTTTTCCGATGGTCTTCGTCACTCCCTTGCCGAAGAAAATCGCTCCGATGGGAATCAGCAGCGATACTATTATTATTGCGCCCTTGAGGGTTATTGCCCGGCTTCCGACTGATGTGCTCACAGAATTAGCCACGTCGTTGGCGCCCATGTTCCAGGCCATGTATATTCCGACTAAGAAGACAGCGATGACGACGGGATCCAAGGTCTAGCCTCCTATCAGGTATAAAAGCGTGGTGACGAGGGAGAAGGAGGCCCCTAGGGATGTGGCGGCTATCCTCAGCTCGCTCCAGTCTTTGGTTCTGGGTGAGGCGAGGAGGAGGGCCGAGAACAGTGCGGCTAGGCCTATGCCTGTTACCCAGATTATTGCTATGGCTTCTCTTTGGCTTACTATTTACTTCACCACCAGCACCGGAATCTTGGATAGATGCACTACCTTGGAAGCCACTCCACCTATGAGCAGCTCGTGAACCTTTCCCTTGCCGTGATGGCCCAGGACGATGAGCTCATAGCCCTTATCTGCTTCTCTAAGGATCTCCTCCGCCGGGGAGCCTTTCAAAAGCTTCGCCTCTGCTTTCACCCCTTCTTTTTGAGCTATTGTCTGGGCCTTTCTGAGGTATTTCATCCCGGATTCTTCGGGGCTGCCAAGCTCTTCTTTGAGGAGCTGGATCATGTTCTCCTTGGTCGTGGGCAGGGTGGGTGTTACGTGGACTATCAGCAGGTTTTCACCGATCTTTTTTGCAAGCCGTGAGGCGTACGCCACTGCACGCTCAGCATTGCTTGATCCGTCGGTGGCAACGAGGATGGTCATCCACCTGTGATATGCTGCAAGGTGAAATAAAGCTTATCTATATAGATGATAGATTCTATATAGATGGAGACTCGAAAGATCCAGTTCACAGGAAGATCCACATATCTCGTGTCCCTGCCCAAAGCATGGGTTAGGGCCCGGAAGCTGAAGGTGGGAGACCTGGTATACATCACTGAAAATCCTGATGGTACCCTGACCCTTTCATCCAGAGGCAAGAGACGGGACCCCAGGGTAGTGGTTTCCCTGGATGTTGATGATCTCGCCCCTGAGATGATTGAGCGGCGGATAATAGCCCATTACATCAGCGGATTCGATGTCTTAAACATAAAATCCAAAACCAGGATAACGTCGGATGTCAGGAGGGTTGTGGGGCAGATAATGCAGCGCATAATCGGCCCGGAGATCATAGAAGAGACGGCGGAGCACATCACCATCCAGGACCTCCTGGACATGACGGATCTGTCCCCTAAAAACGTGTTAAGGCGGATGTACTTAATGGGGGCCAGCATGTTCATCAACGCCATGGAGGCTGTGAAGGATGCAGAGGAAGAGTTAGCTAGGAGCGTAATAGACAGAGACGTGGACGTTGACAGGCTGTATCTCCTCCTATGCAGGCAGCTCACTGAAAGCGCCAGACAGCCTGGAGAGATCAAAATAGGCGTCCCTCCTGAGATAGGTCTGCAGTATCTCCTGGTGGCCAAGAGCTTCGAGAGAATAGCGGATCACTCCACAAGGATAGCTGAGGTGGCCCTGATGCAGGGGACGTCCATCGATGGCTCCCTGATGGAGGACATAACGGCGCTGAGCCATGAGACCTTTGAATGCCTTGAGAAGGCGAGCGAGGCCTTTTTCGCCCTCAGGGAAGACACCGCCAACCATGTCCTTGAGTACAGGAAGAGGATACGGAAGAGGTCCCGGCAGCTTTTCGGGGATGTGGGCGAGCCATCCTCCCAGGCATATGTTGTTTTTTCCATTATGGACAGCCTCCTGAGGATCGCCGGATACTCGGCAGACATAGCTGAGGCGGCCATAAATCTCGCCGGTCGAGGGGAAGATTAAAATATAAGGAGATAGGGATTAACTGCGGAAAGATGAAGTACGATGTTGTCGTGATAGGTGGGGGGCCGGCCGGAATGTTCGCGGCCTATGAGCTCGCGACCAAGTCAGACATGAGGGTCCTCCTGGTGGAGATGGGGAAGGACGTGAAGCAGCGGGTCTGCCCCATGGAGAAGACAAACGTCTGCGTGATGTGCGACCCCTGCAACATCATGAGCGGAATCGGAGGGGCTGGTGGGCTGAGCGACGGCACCCTCAACCTGCGCCCTGATATAGGGGGGAATCTATACGAGTTCCTGAACGAGAAAGAGGCGTGGGAGCTTGTGAACTACGTGGACAGCATATACGTCGAGCACGGCGCCCCAAAAAAACTATACAAGGCAACAAGCAAGGAGGAAGAAGAGCTCTCCCGAAAGGCGGCCTCCGCGGGAATCCAGTTCATCCAGATACCCCAGCGCCATATAGGCAGCGACCACACCCCGGAGGTCATAAACTCCCTGGCTCAGGACCTCAGGAAAAAGGGCGTGGAGTTCCTGTTAAAGACGTCTGTTGTGGACATGCTCGACTCTGAGGTACTCCTCTCCAACGGCAGGAAAGTTAAAACCAAGTATATCCTCGTGGCTCCCGGGAGAAGCGGGGCTCCGTGGCTCGTGGAGCAGGCTAGAAAGCTCGGGCTGAAGATCCGCCACGGCCCCATAGATGTGGGGGTCAGGGTGGAGGTGCCGGGGATAGTGATGGCTCCAGTGTGCCGGATAAACAGAGACCCAAAGTTCCATATCATAACTAAAACCTATGACGATTTCATCAGAACCTTCTGCGTGAACCACAGGGGCTACGTCGTTAAAGAAGTATACAAAGACTATGTGGGTGTTAACGGTCACTCTCTCAGGGGCTCCAGCTCCAACAACACCAACTTCGCCTTTTTAACGAAGATAGAGCTCACCGAGCCTATAGAGAACTCTACACTGTACGGGGAGACTATCGCCAAGACAGCCACAACCCTCGGTGGAGGAAACCCCCTGATTCAGCGCCTGGGCGACCTCAGAAGAGGCAGACGCTCTACGTGGAAGCGCATCAACAGGGGCCAGGTGACACCTACACTGACAAGCGTGACCCCAGGGGATATATCCATGGCCCTGCCCCACAGGATAGTGACAAACATCCTTGAGGGTCTTGAAAGGCTCGATAAGGTGATACCGGGGGTGGCATCGGACTCAACCCTCCTCTATGCCCCGGAGATAAAGTTCTACGCCATGAGGGTGAAGGTAAACAGGACCATGGAGACTTCGAAGCCCAATCTGTTCGTTGCCGGAGACGGTGCCGGCGTGTCCAGAGGTATAATAATAGCCAGCGCCACAGGGATCCTAGCGGCGAGAGGAATAATGGACAAAGAGGGAATCGAATTTAAGAAGTAATAATCTCGCACCCGTCTTTTTTCACGATCACGGTATGCTCCGCCTGGGCGACGAGGCCTCTTTCTTTTTCCTTGAGGATGTGGTAAGCGTGGAGGGCCTTGCTGTATACGAGCTGCCTCAGGGCCTGGTTCAGCTTGAACTTCGGCACTAGGTTGGCTACCCAGCGCTCCGCAAAAGGTAGGGGTCCGTAGTTTTCCTTGGCATGCCTGAGGATCACCCTGGCCTCTCTCATCCTCAGGGGCCTGTCCCTGAGATACCTGAATATTATGGCGTTGGGGTCATCTATGACCTTCCCCAGTCCGTTGGTTGCGAAGGGCTCCAGGGCGAAGACCTCCCCCTCCCTGAACTCATTGCCGTGCCGGGTCTTAACGTTGGGCACCAGCACCCCTGCGTGGAGATTGTACCGTCCAAGCTTGTGCCCCGTGAGATTGCTGATGGGGGTGAAGCCGTGGCCGGTGATGACCTCCTCTATGCGCTCCCCCACCTGGTTGGTGAGCACCCCAGGCCTTATCATGTCTATGGCCTCGGCCAGGGCCTCCTCCGCTGCCTTTATGAGCTTTTTGTTCTCCCCGCCGCCGCCATCCACTGAGATCGTCCTGGCTATATCAGCGATATATCCGTCCAGGTGAACCCCTACGTCCAGCTTCACCAGGTCACCCTTCTCGAACACCTTCGAGTCCCAGGCCTGAGGGGAGTAGTGGGCCGCCACCTCGTTCACGGAGATGTTGCAGGGAAAGGCCGGCCGGGCATCGGCTTCGGCTATTTTCTCTTCCACACGCTCCGCGACCTCCAGAAGCTTCTTTCCCGGCTTTATCATCTTCAAGCCAGCTTTCATAACCTCCCTCGCGATTTCTCCGGACTCCCTGTATACCTTCAGGTCGCTCATTTCAGTGCCTCAAGGATTTCCTTTTTACTTATCTTCCCCTCTCTTATAACCCTTAGGCCGTCATCGAAGCCCACTATGGTCGACGGCACTCTTTCACCTAGGACACCCTGGTCCAGGGCCACCTCCGCCCCGAGACCCTCGGGCACCTCTTCGACGCTCACGGGAGGAGGGTCTCCGGAGAAGTTTGCGCTGGTTGTCACCACGGGTTTCCCGAAGAGTTCTATTAGCTCCAGGGCGGCGTCGTTGGCTGGGATCCTAACCGCCACGTTATCGAGGCCTGAGGTGAGGACGGGGGGGAGGTCTTTTTTTTCCAGGATAAGAGTCAAGGGGCCCGGGAGATATTTCTCGGCCAAGACCCTGGCCTCCTCATGCAGGTGGGCGTATCTTTTCAGCATCCTCATGTCCGCCACCGCTATAGGCAGGGGCATGTCCAGGGGACGCTTCTTAGCCCTGAAAACCTTTCTAACAACTCTCTCGCTCGTGGCGTCCCCCCCGAGGGCATACAGGGTGTCGGTTGGATAGACCACGAGGCCGCCCTTCTTAAGCACCTCCACGGCGGCTTCCAGGCCTCCACGATAATCCCGTCGAAGATCAAGGATCCTCAACCAAGTCCCTCCAGGAGTGGTGGGAGCTCACATAGAGAGCATATCTCATATTTGGGGGTGTCCTCTCTCCCTGTTGGCTCCTGCTCTCTGCGGGTCTTCATAAGGACGGTGGTCATTCCCGCCCTGTTCCCTCCGAGGATGTCGGTGTCCAGCCTGTCGCCCACCATCACGCACTCCTCCGGCTTCAGACCCACCTCTTCCATGGCGTATTCGAAGATCCTTGTATGGGGTTTGCTGTAGCCCAGCTCCTCCGAGGTGGCCACGACGTCGAAGAAGTGATGTATCCCCAGGCCCACGAGTTTCTCCCACTGCTTCACCGCCAGGCCGTTGGATATCACCCCAAGCATATGCTTCTTCTTGAGCTTTATAAGGGTTGGAACAGTGCCCGGATAGGGCCGCAGATACCCTGCCTTGGTGCGCTCATATGCAACAACGCCGGACGCTATTATTCTCGGGTTCCACTTTACTCCATAGTCCTTCAGCAGCTCGTCGTAATGTCTCTGGTAGTTGCTTCCGTATTTCCCGATTATGGCGTTGAGCCTGGAATAGAGCTCTTTCTCCCCGGCCACGTTCAGCCCCGCGTCGATCATGGCCTTGATGGAGTTCTCCCTGGCCATCCTCGCAAGCTTCGTGCTGTCGTAAAGGGTGTCGTCTATGTCGAAGAAAACACCTCTGATCAGTTGAACCACCTCTTAAGGCTCTCCTGTCTCATCCCCTCCTTGAGATAGTCCTTGGAGTATCCTATTGACTCGATTATGCGAAGAACGGCGGGCAGTATCTGGTTATCAATGTAGTAGTTGGGATCGTAGTCCTCTATGGAGACCATCTCCACGGGCACGGCTCTATAGGATATCTTCTCCCTGCCCTTGGTTATCACGTATCCGATTATCATTCCGGGGGTTACCTTCCTGCCCATCTTCTGCAGCTTCTTTGCAGCCTCTACGTGGGGCTCAATGTTTTTGTAGCTTTTTATGCTCTTGGTGAGCTGTGTGTATATCGTCAGGTCCTCCAGGGAGACCCTTCTCTCCTTTATCGCCTCAACGGTCTTCCTCACCAAGCTGGCGGCCTTCTCGGGATCGGCGTCCATCAGCAGGGCTCTGAGGACATTCTCTTGGGTCTTCTTTGCTATGGGAGCCCAGTCTCGCCGCACAAACTCCAGCCCCTTCACCGTTATCTTGCCCTTGTCGTCTATCAATGCGTACCTCTTCTTGGTCACGAAAATCGCTCTCGTGTAGAACCCTTCATACTCCAGCTCTATCATTCCGGGTAAGGAAGCGTTAACGTGCTCAAGGAACGCGGTTATCTTCTTCTTCTCTTCCCGGGGCACGACGACGAACAGTGAGTCAGTGTCTCCGTAGACAACCTCCAGGCCGAAGTCCTCCTCTGCTATCTTCATCACCTTCTGGATGTACATCCTGGCATAGGCAGCCACGCTCTCAGCACACTCCCTGCGATACCACCTAGCCCTCGGATAGCCCATGTACCCGTAAAAGCTGTTGGCCAGGAGCTTCAGGGCCCTCTGCTGGGCATCGAGAAGGGCCCTCTCTCCTCTTCCCCTCGCCTTCTTCATCTTTCTCTTTATCTCCGCCCGTCTTTTAATAAGGCCCTGGAGGATCTGAGGAATAAAACCCCGCTTCTTCTTTGAGAAGCGGTAGCCCACCCCCGGGGCCTCATCCCCCTCCTCTTCCTCGCCAACGAGGGTGGATGGGTCTATGTTGTGGGTTACTATGACGCTGGGATACAGACTGCGGAAATCAAAGACCGCCACGTTCTCCACGATCCCCTTCTTCGGCTCCTTGACGTATCCCCCCAGGTAGGTCTCCATCATCCTCCTGGTGTACTCCGCCCCTGCGGGGCGGTTAGGGATCAGCTCCCCGCTCCTAGACGCCTCCTTCATCAGCAGCCACTCTACCAGCTGCCCGGCGGTCATCCTCGAGACGTCGAAAAGAGGCTGCTGCACTATCCTGGTGAGCTCGTACTGGAGGGGCAGGAATTTCTCTCCCAGCCTCAAAGTGGTCTCAGCGTCCTCCATGGAATAGGTGAGAAGCCTCTCCAGCTTCTCCCCTCTGGCGTCCCAGTACTCCCACAGCTCACCCCCAGGGATTTTCTCCTTCTCCTCCCCCAGGAGCTCCCTGACCACATTTTCAAGGACATAGCTGCTCAGCTTCACAGAGCGGCGTATAATGTGGTAGAGATCAAGGTGGGGCCTCCCTCTTATCCTGGCCTCCTTCAGGCCACGGCGCCCCTTCATCTCCAGCTTTGCCTCCGCCCTTCCCAGAGCAAGCTCCATCTTCAGCTCCTTCAGCCTGTCCCTCAGGTAGGGGAAGTCAAAGTTGTCGCTGTTGTAGCCGATGATGATGTCGAAATCCTCCTCCTTAACGATCTCGCAGAACCTCCTCAGGGTCTCCTTCTCATTTCTAAGGACCTCAGCAAAGTCGATGTCCCCATCTGGGCTCCTCCAGGTGAGGACCTTCCGCAGTCCCGTGTTAGAGGCCAGGCTGACCATAATTATGGGGTCTGTCTTAGGTCTCGGCGCTCCGCGGGGGTTGTACACCTCAGTGTCGAAGGCCAGGACTTTCATCTCCGGGGGCGCAGCCTCCATGGACCGAAAGCCTCTAACCCTCATCTCCCCATCCACCTGCTCCCCCTCCACCTCCACCCATGTAAGGGGCCTCAGGTCCTTATCGATGAGGTAGCGCCTCACAAACAGAATGTCGTGCTCGTATATCGCCTCCACGCCCTCGAGGCTTTTAATGACCTCCCTGAGCTTAGGCACGTCCTGGGGATGGGCCACGGTAACCCGGAGAACCCTCTTCTTGTCGCCGAAAAAACCCTTTTCCTCCTCTCTAATGTCAACTACCCTCTCGAGCTCCCTCAGCCTCTTCTTCAGCTTCCCAGCATCGCCCCTGTAGGAGACATAGAAATACGGCGTGAAGGAGTGGTCGGAGGCCACGAAGAACCCACCATCCCCCTTAAAGAAGAGCTTTAGAACAGCCCTTCCCTCCACAGTCTCGTAGTCAATGTCCAGCAAAAAACCCTTCATTTCTTAGAGAATATGTTTTCCGGGGTATAAAAGATTTACACATGTTAACCTCATCCGCCCCCAGTACCTGGACATGGCTAGAATAATTGGATTTGCAGGAAAGGGCGGGACTGGAAAGACCACCTTAGGTGCGCTGTTTCTGAAGGCGTTGATAGACGAAGGGAAAGGCAGCATCCTCGTCATTGACTCAGACCCAAACGAGTGCCTTCCCAGCGTGCTGGGGGTTGAGGACTACCTCAGGATCTCGGATGTCTTGAAGAGATACGAGGGAAAAACCATGAATCCCCTTACCTTTGCCCAGGACTTCAAAACCATGCTCCTCCAGAATGAGCAGGAAGACTTCGACATATTAGTGATGGGCAGGGGGGAGAGCGAGGGCTGCTACTGCCTTATAAACCATCTCCTGAAGAGCAGCTTCGAGGAAAGCGTCCTCGGAGGGGAGTACTCCTACGACTACATACTCATGGACTGTGAGGCAGGTCTGGAGCATATCTCCAGGAAAACCTCCACCTCCATAGATGACCTGGTCATCGTCACCGACCCGTCGAAGATGGGCATAGACACCATTAAACGGGTGAAAGAGGTTTCTGACGAGGTTAAGAGCGAGGTTAAGGCATACTACGTGGTGGGCAACAGAGTGGGAAGCAAGAAAGTGGAGGAGAAGATCTCGAAGGTGGCCGAGAGCCTCGGCATGAAGTATCTGGGCAGCATCCCCTACGACCCGATCATCGAGGAATACAACTTCGATGAGAGAACCCTGCTGGATATCCCCAAAGACTCCATAGCTTACCTCAAAGCCAAGGAAATGCTGGCAGAGATCCTGGAGGAGTGACTTACTTCTTCTTTTTGATGACGGCCTTAGGAGGCTCCTCTATCTTGGGCTGGGTGAGCAGGAACATGCTCCGTATCTTCTTACCCACCTTCTCTATCTGGTGCTGGCTCTCTTTTCGGCGCAGCTCCTCGAACAGCGGCAGGCCCCGCTCGTACTCGGCGACCCACTCTTCGGCGAAGGATCCGTCCTTGATCTCTTTCAGGATCTCCTTCATGTTCTCTTTCACCCTGGCGTCAATAACCCTCTTACCCCTGGTTCTGCCGCCGTAGCGGGCTGTCTCGCTCACCCTGCTCCACATGTACTCCAAGCCGCCTTCCTGGATAAGGTCGACGATGAGCTTCAGCTCATGAAGGACCTCGAAATAGGCTATTTCCGGGGGGAAGCCGTCCTCCACAAGGGTTTCGAATCCTGCTTTTATCAGCTCTGCCGTTCCGCCGCAGAGAACTGCCTGCTCCCCGAAAAGGTCGCTCTGGGTCTCCTGGTCAAAGGTGCACTCGAAGACCCCTGCCTTGGTGAAGTGCATGGCCTTGGCCAGGGCCAGGGCTTTATTCTTAGCCTCCCCTGTGTGGTCCTGGTGTACGGCCACCAGTGCAGGTATGCCGAAGCCCCGGAGATACTCCTCCCTGAGCTTGGCCCCGGGGCCTTTGGGGGCCACCATTATTACGTCAACGTCGGACGGAGGCTCTATGAGCTTGTAGGTGATGTTGAACCCGTGGGAGAAGTAAAGGGCATCTCCCGGTTTCAGGTTTTTCTCCACGTGGTCTTTGTATATTCTCTTCTGGGTCATGTCGGGGGTCAGCATCATTATTATGTCCCCGGACGCAGCGGCCTCGGGAACTGTCATTACCCTCATGCCGTCCTTCACGGCCCGGTCCCATGAGGGCCCTTTTCTAAGCCCCACGACGACCTCCAGGCCGGAGTCTTTGAGGCACTGGGCCTGGGCAGATCCCTGGATCCCGTAGCCTATAACAGCGATGGTTTTTCCTCTCAGAACGTCGAGGCTCACGTCATTATCATAGTAAATCTTCATCCTCCAACCTCCTTACTTTCCCGTCCCTCTGGACATGGCCGTTACCCCCGTTCGGGCGAGCTCGATAACGCCAAAGGTGGTCACAAGGTTTACAAAGGCCTCTATCTTGGAACTGTCCCCCGTTATCTCAACAACGAGGGATTCCTTGCTCACGTCCACTATCCTGCCCCTGAAGATGTTGACATAGGAAACCACCTCAGATCTAGCGGTTTCGTTTTTTGTGCGGATCTTTACGAGGGCCAGCTCCCGCTGCACCGAGCTTTTCTTGTCCAGCTCAATAACCTTGAGCACCTCGATGACCTTGTTGAGTTGCTTCATCACCTGCTCAAGGACCGCGTGGTCTCCGGTAACCGTCAGCGTCATCCTGGACACCCCGGGCTTCTCAGAGTGTCCAACGGTTATGCTGTCTATGTTGAAGTTCCTCTTCCTGAAGAGCCCGGAGACGCGCTGCATCACCCCGGGCTTGTCTTCAACCAGGGCCACGAGAATATGGGTTTCTTTCATACTCCTTCCACCATGTCCTTAAGGCACTTCCCCGGGGGAACCATGGGGAAGATATTCTCCACGGGGTTCACCACAATGTCAATGACCGTTGTGACCCCTGCCTCGAAGGCCTCTTTCACCGCAGGAGCAACCTCGCCGGGGCGCTTCACCTTGACACCTCGGGCTCTGAAGGCTTCGGCAAGGGCGACGAAGTCCACCCTTCCCAGCTTGACCGCTGAGTAGCGCTTGTCGAAGAAGAGCTCCTGCCACTGCCTCACCATTCCCAGGTAGTGGTTGTCGAATATCGCGACCACCACAGGGATGTCCTCCTTTACTGAGGTTGCCAGGTCCTGGCACACCATGAGGAAGCTGCCGTCCCCTGCTATGTCCACCACGTTGCTCTCGGGCCGCGCCACCTTCGCCCCCAGGGCGGCGGGGAATCCGAATCCCATGGTCCCGAGGCCGCCGGATGTGATAAAGGTCCGGGCCTTTGTCCTTGAGAGAAAGTGCTCGGCCCACATCTGGCACTGCCCGACCTCGGTCGTAACGATGTCGTTTTCTCCCAGGACCTCCATGATCTCCTTAACCACCCTCTGGGGCTTCAGGGGGAAGTCGTCGTAGTCCATCTTAGGCTGGAACTCTCTCCTGTACTCCGAGATCTTTCGGGTCCACTCATTTTCCTGCCGGGCCTTGATCTTAAGCATCCTGAGAAGGTCTTTCAGCACGTATTTCGCGTCCCCCACAATGGGCAGGTCGACCCGCACATTCTTCCCTATCTCCGCGGGATCGATGTCCACATGGATGATCTTTGCCTCCGGGGCGAAACACTCCACGTTCCCCGTGCTCCTGTCGGAGAACCGCACGCCGATGGCGAGGATTACGTCAGCGTCGTTGATGGCGTAGTTGGCCGCCTTTCTGCCGTGCATCCCGATGACCCCCAGGGCGAGGGGGTGGTCCTCCGGAAACGCACCCTTCCCCATGAGGGATGTGACCACTGGAGCTCCCAGGGTTTCGGCAAGTCTCGCAAGCTCCTGGGAGGCGTTGGCTATTATCACCCCGCCTCCGGCGAAGATTATGGGCCTCTCCGCCGCTACGAGCATGTCCGCCGCTTTCTTCACCTGCTTGAGGTTCCCCTTGAGGGTCGGCTTATATCCCTGGATGGCGACATCCTTGGGAAACTCTACATCGGCCTCTTTTTCCTGAACGTCTTTCGGCATGTCCACCAGCACAGGACCGGGGCGACCTGTTCTGGCGATCTTAAAGGCCTTCTTGAAGACGACGGGAATCTCCTCAACCCTCCGCAGCTGGAAGTTGTGCTTGGTTATAGGCATGGTTATCCCTATGGTGTCCGCCTCCTGAAAGGCGTCCTTACCTATGAGAGGCGTGGGCACCTGTCCGGTCAATGCAACCATTGGGGAAGAGTCCATGAAGGCGTTGAGAATTCCTGTCGTGAGATTCGTTGCTCCAGGCCCAGAGGTGGCGGAGCACACCCCGACCTTTCCGCTTGCCCTGGCGTAGCCGTCAGCGGCATGAGCAGCGACCTGCTCGTGGCGGGTTAGGATGTGCCTAATATCCGCATCGTAAAGGACGTCGTAGAACGGTATGCTGGCCCCTCCGGGAATTCCGAAGATGACCTCGACGCCCTCACGCCTTAGGGCCTCCACTATCGCGTTAGCTCCTTTCATCAGCATGGTTAACCCTTCTCAAGGTCTTTCATTAACTTATATTCTATGCTGTCGGCGAGAGCTATAAAGCTCGCCTCGATAATATTTTCTGAAACGCCCACTGTGCCCCAGGAGGAGCTCGAGTCTCCTGACTGGATGAGAACCCTCACCTTTGCCCCTGTTCCGGATTTCTCGTTCAGCACCCTCACCTTGTAGTCCATCAGGTGCATCTCCTTGAGGGTGGGGTAGAACTGCTCCAGGGCTTTTCGCAGGGCGTTGTCCAGGGCGTTGACGGGTCCGTTGCCCTCAGCGGCGGTGTGCTCCTCTATGCCGTCCACCCTCACTTTCACGGTGGCCTCGGCCACCAGCTCGTTCTTTTCCCTGGTGTCTACGATGACCCTAAATCCTTTTACTTCAAAGAAGCTCCTATAAGTACCTAACGCCTTTTTCATTAATAATTCAAAGCTAGCCTCCGCTCCTTCGAACTGGTAGCCCTCTTTCTCCAGCTCTTTCACCTTTCTCAGGATCTCCCTCGTGGCCGGGGTGTCCTTATCCAGGTCGTAGCCGTATTCTCTGGCCTTCCTTAGGATGCTGGTCCTGCCCGAGAGCTCCGAGATCAGTATCCTCCTCCTGTTCCCCACCAGCTCCGGCAGTATGTGCTCGTAGGTCTCGGGGTTCTTTTCCACCGCGCTGACATGGACGCCTCCTTTGTGGGCGAAGGCGCTACTCCCCACATAGGGCATGTTGTTCTGGGGGCTGAGGTTAGCTATCTCGCTCACGTACCTCGAAACCTCTGTGAGCTTCCTCAGCTGCTCGTCAGGTATGCATTCAACCCCGAGCTTCAGCTTCAGGTTGGGTATCACCGAGCAGAGATTAGCGTTGCCGCAGCGCTCACCGTAGCCGTTTATCGTCCCCTGGACCTGGGTGGCCCCCATCCTAACGGCCATTATGGTGTTGGCCGCCGCCATGTCGGCGTCGTTGTGGGTGTGGATACCCAGGGGCACCTTTATCTCCTTGCGCACCATGGCGGTTATCTTCTCCACCTCGTAGGGCATGGTGCCGCCGTTGGTGTCGCAGAGCACTATCACGTCCGCCCCCGCATCCTGGGCGGCTCGAAGGGTCTGCATGGTGTACTCCCTGTTCCTCTTGTAGGCGTCGAAAAAATGCTCGGCGTCGTAGAACACCCGCCTTCCATTCTCCCGCATATAGGCGATAGAGTCTTTAATGAGCTCTATATTCTCCCCCAGGGATATGCCCAGGGCCTCTCTTACGTGTAGATCCCAGCTTTTGCCGAATATGCACACCGTCTTTGTTCCCGCCTCCAGGAGGTGGCGGAGGTTCTCGTCCTCATCCACAGCCATCTTGGCCCGGCGGGTGCTTCCGAAGGCCACGATCTTGGAGCTGTAGCCGGTCTTCATGGCTTTTTCGAAGAACTCCATGTCCTTGGGGTTGGAGCCTGGCCAGCCCCCTTCTATGTAATGGACTCCGAGTTCGTCGAGCTTCTCCGCTATCCGAAGCTTGTCTTCAACGGAAAAAGAGATGTGTTCGCTTTGAGCGCCGTCTCTAAGGGTGGTGTCGTATACTTCAACACCGAATAAAGCGATCCCCCGCTTTACCTTTTCCCATCTTAGCAATCCTCCAAAATAGGTAACTAACATTTAGGGATATGGTATATAAAACTTCCGGGGGTTTTGACACAGAATTAAACCTAAACGCAATCCAGAACCTTTATTATCCAGGTAAGGACAGGGAATACAAGGAGGACCGTTAGGAGCGTCGCTTTCCGCGTCATTCGCGGCCGTCCTCAGTGTATCCTATTTTATGTAGTGGGGGTGCACATCATGAAACAAGGAATATTGATGTTGGTTGTGGGGGTAATGTTTTTAGCGGTGTTGAGTGTTGCAGCACAGCAGGTATCGGCTCAGGAAAAGGTCGTGATGGTGGCAAAGCCCACTCTTAAGCCAGCACCTAGCTCAGACCTTTCAGCGAAGCTTTGGATTTCTCCCAAGAATAAGTACCTTCAGCTGAAACCGGGTGAAGCAAAAGAGTTCACAGTTAAGGTCAAAAACCGCGGAGAAAATGAAATAACGCTGTCGCCCGAGCTGGAGGTTTTACCTTTTGCAGAGTATTTCCTTGAGGAGAGCTGGATTGAGCTTGTGCCTGAGAAGGCGACCCTCAAGGCCGGAGAGAAGGTGACATTCACTGTTAAGATATCTATACCCGAGAACGCAGACGTCGGGAACTATAACTCCGTCTTAGCCTTTACCAACGAAACTTATACCCGGGGGAGTTTCCCCATAAAAGTGAACTCTCTGACCATGGGGGTAAATATATGGAAGCCGCCGGTGGTGAAAATCCTCAGGAAGTATGTTAGAGACAGGGTTGAGGCGGGAGGTAGCTACACATACGAAATTAAACTGGAGAACACCGGAGACGAGGCCGTATCCCTCAGCCCAAAATTCGGAAGTACGCGTATGGGTAGGTGCCTGGGCATGGGATGCCCTACGGAGCTGGAGGAAGCATGGGTCAGCATAAACTCTCCGGACAAGATTGAGGCGGGCTCGAAGGCCACGGTAACCATTGTTGTGAACATGCCGGCCGAGGCAAAGGGGATCTATCAGGGCGCGGTAAACCTCGGGATCAACGATCCATCCATCCGTGAATGGAATCAGGAGGTCAGGTTAAACCTTGTGGTGTGGCAGCAGCCGGTAGAACCCTATGAGAAAGCATTTACCGTCCCGGAAGGAAGCGGCAAACTGAGCATCGAGGTGGGCGTTAACCAGCATGCTTACGAAAAGTTCGGTAGCATAAATGAGGGGGAGCCTACCTTCATCGTAACGTTGGTATCTCCAGAGGGCAGTGAAATATCGCCCAGCGCTAGAAAGACCGTGGTCACCAGCGTCATAAACCTCGGCGCAGGGTATCTCCCCCCGTGGGAAGAGGAGAGCTCGGGGATGTACAGGGTGGAGCGCATAAATTATAGAGAAACTTTTATCCTGGAGGACCCTGCTCCCGGCGGATGGAAGCTTAAGGTGATGCCCAGCAACGCGGCTAAATTCGAGTACACCATAGAAGTGGAGTAGGGGCAGGAATGCAAATTTTCCTCTCCCTCTTGTTTGTGGCCCTTGCTATCGGCTGCCTTCAGGGATTTCAGGGGCAAGAAAACGCGCCCTCTGTGACAGTTTCGGGTAAAGGGATTGAGGAAGAGGCGCTGAAAAAAATTAAGAATGGCATAGGAGACGCCGTATTACCCTATCCCGGGATAACCTACGACAGCATTAACGTAACAGCTAGAAAACAAGGCTCATCTATATCTCTCGAAGTTCTGGCTTCGGCCCATCCTGGGCTGGCTGAAGGCGTGGATATATACAGCTTTATCTACGATCCAGGCAGCGATGAGTTTTTCCTCAAAGGCTATTCCCTAGAGAACCTGCATCTTTCAGTCAAGGATGATGCGATTAATGTTGCCCTTCAGAGCGATGAGCTCACGCAGCTCTTGGAGTCTATGGCCCTATTCCAGGAAGAACCCACGGTCAAGAGAATCCTGCCCGCCACTTCTGAAAAGTTTTATCAGCCTAAAACGCTGTTTAGTGTTACCTGGAGAGATTACGAGACGGGTAACGTCGTCTCTGCTCTAGTGGATCCAGGGGAAGGAAAACTCGTTCAGCTGTGGAGCAGAGAAGAACAGTAACCCCCTCAAAAAAGGTGTTGAGAGTGTTGGATTTCTTAATAGAGTGGTCCGTCGAGTTCATACGTGAGAGAGGCATGCTCGGTCTTTTCTTAATAATGATAATCGGCTCATCTCCCATCCCCATACCCGTGGAGGTGGTGGCGCTTACAGCCATCTCCCTGGGCGCGCCGTCCCTCCCCACAGCCCTATTCGCCACTGTGGGAGCGACACTGGGAGGCTTGATCAGCTACTACGTTGGCAAAGGCTTCATAGACGTTTCCCGGCTGAAGACGAGGTATGAACAGCGTCTTCAGGAAGCCAGGGACTGGCTGGATAAATACGGGACCCCAGCGATATTTGTCTTTGCCGTGACGCCTCTACCATACGACGCCATAGCC
>JALUUU010000263.1 GCA_027021185.1 archaeon
AGAGAAAATAGCGGTAAAGGCTGAGAACAACCCCGAAGAAGAGGCGGCCTGAGCCCTCAAGCCCTGGGCTCACCCTCAGTCCTCGGCCTTTCTCTCACCGGTCTCCTCGCTCCACTCTCCTTCCTCATTTTTCTTAAGCATTCTCCTGGAGACCTTTCCGGCGAGGGAGCCGAAAATGAAGATCAGAAACAGGTATCCAAGGACGCCGGCGAAGATGGAAAACTTCGCCTCCAGCTTATATGTAAAGAACATGACCGTGGTCAATCCAGCGGCGAGGGCCACGTTGTAGGGGAGTCCCTTCTCCACCAGGTTCCCCATAGTTCCCTCGGGGTGGGTGAACCCGAAATAGACCCCGGCCGCAAAGGCGATCACGTCGAAGACCATTTCCATCCAGTCCCACTACTGCCGTCGGCTCCTTTCTCATAGGGGGCTCCGAGGCATCATGCCAGATTTACGATATATCTCAGATAAATACTTTGGCCAAGCACTGCGTTTCCATCCCATCTTGAAAAAGCAAAGCTTATATCTTAGCTCTGTCATGGGTAATTGATAGATAAAATGACCAACATATTCGAGCAGATAAGAAAGCCCGCCACCATCTTTTTCTCCATCATAGGCATTATCTTCCTTCTTAACGACAACTACCGCAACGCCGCCTTGGCCTTCGCCGTGGCCATAATATGGACAAGGCAGTTCGACGAATTCATCAGCAGGCTCTTCGGGCGATAACTAGAAACAGGCTCATGATGGGCTTATGCTGAGGGGACTGCTTCCTTCACCTCTTGGGCTTCGTTATCTTCATGGATATAATGGTGATGCCCAGGAATATTACGACGAAGCCCACAAAACCAGCCACCCATATAAGGGCGGTCTTCATGGAAAACAACTCCATGATCCAAGGTATCCGTCCTAGCTATTAAAATTTTGGATTAATGATAAATACCTTCGATGAAAACTAATGCTATGCACCGCATAAGCTGGAGCGTCGTCATAAGGGCGCCCAGAGAGAAAGTGTGGGAGGTGCTGAAGGACACCGAGAAACGCATGCGCCTCCACCCCGGATGGGAGGTCCTCCATTTCTCCGAGGAAAATGGAAAGTTTAAACTCAAGGTCAAGAGGGAAAACGGAAAGCTCGAGGAGCGCGTCTATGAGATAACTGACTTCAGCCCCGGCCGAGTGGCCTACAGGGCTGTGGATGGCGATATGGAGGTGGAGATCCTCCTAAAAGACGCTACCGAGGGCGTGGAGGTGACCCAGGTGGAGCGGTTCTCCCTCCCTTGGAAGCCCACTGAGAGGACTCTGAAGTCCATGGAGGCCGAGCTGAAGTTCTGGCTGGAGGGGGTGAAGCACTACTGCGAGCTCCGGGGAAACCCCATCGCCAGGACCTCTAAGTTCCTCATAGACAGGCTACTCCTCCGCCTCCCACCGAGCCAGAGGCGCATCATACTCCTGATAATCATTCTCAACGCCGGCATACTCATTCTTTTTACCATAATGTTTGCGGCCATGAAGATCGCTAAGATGATAATGTAGCGATGGAAATAAGAGAGAGCGTTGATATCCTGGCTCCTCCTCGGCGTGTTTTCTCGTTGCTCATGGATGTTGAGAAGCGGACACGTCTCAATCCCATCTGGGACTCTGTGGAGATACACATGTTGAACGAGGATAAGGGAGAGGGCGCCAGGTACAGGATCAAGGGCCGCCATGGCGGCCGCGTCGTGGAATACGTTGCTGAGTGGAAGCAGGTGGAGAAAGACAAGAAGCTGGTGTATGAAAGCGTCGAGGGCCCCAGGTTCAGGGTCGTGCAGACCCTGCGCACAACGCCCATGGGCACGAGGCTCACCCATACGGAGAGGTTCCTCGGGGACAGGGTCCTCGCGGACAAGGAGGCCGTCCTTGCCAGGCAGGTTCTCAGGTCCTGGCTCCTAAGCATAAAGGCTTACCTGGAGCTTGAGAGAAACCTCGCCACACGGCTGTGGAGGCGCTTCTACGACCGCTTCCTCCTGAAGGCAAGCCCCAGGGAGAGGCAGGCCGCTCAGCTCGTCCTCCTCATAGAGGGCGCCCTCCTCGTTGTGGGCCTCATAACCCTGGTGGCCTTTAAACTGGTTTCCCTTATTCTGCCGTAAAAGGAGAAAAGAATTAAAACCGGGGAATTAAAATTAATTAAAGTCAGGGGAATTAAATAAAACATTCACCGCCCCGGGGAGACTAAGTAGAAAAATTTATATAGCCTCCTATACTTTTCTAACGATGAATCTTAAAACACGCCAGGGAGGTATCACATGGGAATCGAAAGCTTGCCGCCGACTGCCTATGCAGCGATTGTTGCTTTGTTAGTGGCGAATGTGTTGATATACAAGTTTGTGCTGAAGAGGAGCGAGAAAAAAGTAGAGGAGTTCATGACGACTCCTGTTGTAACGGTAACTCCTTCTTCTACAGTTATGGAAGCGTCCAAGCTGATGTCTGAGAAGAAGATAAGCTGTGTCGTCGTTGAAGAAGACGGCAAGCCCGTTGGGATGATTACCGAGAGAGATATTAACAATCTCTATTCAAAGAAGGAGTGTGATGACACCACTCCAGTCAGCAAGGTTATGTCCTCGCCCGTTATATTTGCTGGGGCCGACTCCAACATCGACTACGTGGTCAGGACCATGATCAAGGAGGGCGTCCGCAGGTTGCCCGTGATCAAGGGCGGAAAAATCGTGGGCATCATAACCGAGAGCGACATAGTGCGCCAGCTTCCCGACCTCATCCCCAGGGTGAAGAAGACCATGGGATGGGACTACGTTGACCCCAGGGTAACCAGGGAGATGGAGGACTGGTTCAAGAAAAACGAGGGGAAGAGCTGGGAAGAGATGGAGAAGCTGTTCCCCAAGTGGTACTCCTTCCTAGAAGAGAGAAACATGGTAAGGGAGGGTGAAAGGCGGAAAGTCTACGAGATAGTCAAGAAAGAATTCGAGAAAAGACAGGGATAACCGCCTAAAAGGCACATGACAGAAACCCAGCGAGAGCTAAGACTCGAGGTAGGTAAGGATAAAATAGAAGCGCTCTATGATGCCATAACGGAGTTCTGGCTCTCCCGGAAATGGTCCCTGGGCCGGGGGAGCAGGCCCTTCTCCATTGAGCTCAGCAAGGGGTCGATGCTCGGCATGCTCTGGGGCGGGTGGCGCTCCATGAGCATAAAGCTGGACATACAAGACGAGAAAATAGTCGCCAGGATAAATTTGTTCATACCTTTTACCAACATAACCGACTGGATGGAGAAGAAATTCGACGAAGAACTCCGGGAGATGGAGGGGTATATAAAGAGGTCCCTTTAGCCTCATCTCCATCTTCAGCCGAATACTCATGTCCCCTAAAAACCTGGTGATGGCTCTAGGCCTCGTCATCGCCTTATCAGGATTATTTATCCCGATGTACACCGCAAGGTTCACAACCTCCAGCTACACCGTGCCGGGAGGAGAGATTCTTGAGGTAAAAGAGGCCCTCAATAAGAAAGACAGGGTCGTGGGTTTTATCTCCATTAGGGGTGAATCACCGGAGATAGCTTTCCATATCTACACCCCCCGGGGGAAGGTGCTGCAGTATCACGTCGAGCCCCCCTACGTGTGGCTCATAGACCAGGATGTAGTCGTCGGCAGGCACAACTTTAACTTTTACGCCAGGGAGGAGGGGGACTACACCATCCAGTTCGACAACACAAACTACACCGCAGGGAAGAAGATCATAATGAAAATGACGGTTATGCCAGCCTTCCTGGGCATTCATCCCACGAATCTCTTTCTGGTCCTGGGCTTCGGGATGGTGTTCCTGGCTTATTTGGTGGAGGACATCATAAGAAAAAGATACGTGGAAGTAGTGCCTGAGGAATTCAAACATGAAGGCAGGGGGATATTCGTCTGGAAAAACGATCCCAAGGTCAGGCTGGACCTGAACAAGAGAGTAGCAGAGGTCCATGAGGACATGAAGCGCCTGGGCCTCAGGCCCAAGAGCAAATGGGGGTTCTACTACGCCCTCAGAAACCGGGCCGGCTTGGAGTGATATTGGAAAGGTTTTTTACTTCTCCGAGGAAAACAATTATCTATGCGAGGGAGATTCTTCTCCCGGGGCGGCGAGGAGGGGGCTCTGAAGCTCCGTAAGGTGGAGAGGATCCTAGAGCTCTATCTCGCCGGTCTATCTGGGAGGCGCATACCAGTCGTCGAAGCCAAAGAGGCTTATACCAACACCAGAGAGATATTCCTGCCCTCTAGGGTAGCCGAGTTCCCCGAGGAGGAGGATAACCTGAGGTTCTACAAGTTTGCAGCTCTCCATAAATACGCCCAGGTCGTCTACGGTTCCTTCGCGGCCCTGAAAGAGGCCATGAGGCCTTTCATCAACAAGAAACTAGCCCTGGACATATACGCTTTGGTGGAAAACGTCCGCCTGGAGCACCTCCTGGAGAAAGAATACAGAGGCGTTAAGGCCGAGCTGAGGAGAATAAAGCACGCCCTCTGGAGGAAGAGAAAGGGGTTCAGAGGGATGGAGGACAGGGAGATGGCCATAGAGGGCCTGGCCCAGCTCGTCCTGGCGGGGAGAACCCGGGAGAAGCTGCCCCGGCATGTTGGATCCGTGGTGGAGGATGCATATGGAATGCTCAGGGAGGTGCGAAAGGATGACTCCTCTCCCAGGAAGTCCTGGGAGGTCACCCGCCGCATATATAACTCCTTCATGCGCCTAGACGGCGGCTACAGAAGGAGGGCTAGGATATCCTACTTGGGGGAGATAAAGCCCAAGGAGATCCATAGGGCCATAAAGGAGATGCGATCAAGGTATGCCCGGGGGGAGAGAGGGGTGTCCAGGGAAGAGAGAGGATTTCTGAGGTCAAGGCTCTTCAACTTCGCCACCAAGGGATTCCTAGGGAGCATGGACATCAACGTCGGCCTGGGAAAGCTCTTCAAGGGCAGGATAGACAAGATAAGCAAACAGGCGGATTACCACCCCATGGATGGGAGCCAGGGAGAAACCCTGAACCAGGAAACCGGAACCGTGGGTATGGACTACCGCTCCCCCGGAAGCGACGGCTTCATCTTTATACGCAAAAAGAAAAAGGCGAGATACGTCTACCACGAGTGGGACTACAGGCGGAGGCGCTACCACCGAGAGTGGTGC
>JALUUU010000264.1 GCA_027021185.1 archaeon
ATTCGAGAGAGGGGGGAAGAAGGGTGTTAAGGGAACAGGCCTAGGCCTAGCGATAGTCAAGAGGGTAGTTGAGCTCCATAACGGCAGCGTACAGGTTATTGATAATATAGTCGCAGACAAAAGCGGGGATATAAAAGAAGAGAAAAGAGGGGCCGTGTTCTTGGTTACCCTCCCCAAGCACTAGATCCCCTTGGAAGCTCTTTTGAAGTACGCGACCCTCATGGCGTTCATGATGGTTCTTGCACTGACCATGCCCACTATCCTGCCGTCATCGTCTGTAACTGGAAGGTGCCTTATATAGCGCCCCATCATTTTCTCGGCGGCCTTATCCAGAGTTTCGTTTTCGTTGACGGTTATTATGACTTTGCACATCTTGTCTTTAAGCTCAGTGCCGCACATCAGGTCCACTAGAGATATGCCCTTAGAATCCAGGCCCTTGACAACCACCTCTCTGAGCATGTCCCGCTCCGTGAACATCCCCACCGGGCTTGTGGGTGTTCCGACGATGACCGAGCTTATGTTCTTATCCACCATTATTTTGGCTGCGTCGGCTATGGGCGTGGAGGGATCTACAAAAGTAGGGTTGTGCATTATGTCCTTTACCCTCATGTGATTAACTTGCTATTTGTCATTATTAAATATTTCTGATTCCCCCGCAGGGAGCGACCCCGCGGCACAGTCTTCGTAATTAGGCATAGAATCCCTCTCAGAAGAGGATGAATTATCCGGGGTCTTGATTCCAAAAATTTTTATAAGGGTAGGGTGTACCTTATTCTCTACGATGATTAAGAGTAAGTCCTCCAACGCATTGTTATTGAGGCTTATAGAGGCCCTCAAGAAAAAGGCCCACGAGGAGAAAGCTCCTATTTGGCGGGCCATGGCCGAAAGACTTTCTAAGCCGAGGGCCAGAAGAGCCGAGGTGAACGTGGGGGAAATCGCGAAATACACCAAGAAAAACGATGTTGTGGCCGTCCCGGGTAAGATCCTTGGAGCCGGAGAGATAGACCATAAGGTGACGGCTGCGGCTCTGGGTTTCTCTTCCAAGGCCGTGGAGAAGATAACCCAGGCCGGAGGAAAATGTTTATCTTTAGAGGAATTAATGAAGAAGAATCCCCGGGGCTCCGGGGTTAAAATAATGAGGTAACTATGAAAGTCATTGACGCAAGCAATCTGATAGTGGGTAGACTTGCCTCTGTAGTGGCGAAGGAGCTTCTTAAAGGAGAAAAAGTTGTGATAGTTAGAGCAGAGGAGGGGGTAATAACAGGCTCCAAGTCCGCGACATTCGAGAAGTACCTTCATAGGAGACAGCGAAAAAGCATCGTTAATCCCGCCAGGCACGGCCCCTTCTTCCCCCGCAGACCGGAGGGCATCATTAGGCGGGCTGTCCGTGGAATGCTGCCGTATAAGAAGCCCAGGGGAAAGAAGGCCTTTAAAAATCTGCGGGTGTATACGGGCATCCCCAAGGAGTACGAGAAGGAAAAAATAGAGACCCTTGAGCCCGCAAACGTCACAAAGCTTAAAATACCCCGGTTTATCAAGTTAAAGGAGCTGAGCTCCCTGCTGGGAGCCAAGATTTCGGAGAGTTAGAGGATGAAAAGGGTTCTTAGTTCCGGTAAAAGGAAGACAGCCATAGCAAGGGCGGTTATAGTCGATGGCAAAGGGAAGGTGAGGATAAATAAGAAGCCCATTGAGATATATGAGCCCGAAATGGCTAGGATGAAGATCATGGAGCCTCTGCTCCTTGCAGGAGACTTGGCGAAGAAAGTGGATATATCTGTTAACGTTAGGGGTGGCGGAGTCATGGGACAGGCGGAGGCCGTACGAACCGCCATTGGCAGGGGGTTGGCGGAGTACAGCGGCGACCCGCAGCTGAGAGAGGTTTTCTCTTCCTACGATAAGACCATCCTCAAAGGAGATCCGCGGAGAAAAGAGACCAAGAAATACGGCGGTAAGGGCGCGAGAGCCAAGAGGCAGAAATCGTATAGGTGAGGAGATGATTATCCCCGTAAGATGCTTTAGCTGTGGAGGAGTGATAGGGGACAAATACGAGGAGTTTAAACGCCGCATAAAGAAGGAGGACCCCAAGGAAGTCATGGACTCCCTGGGGGTTAAGCGCTACTGCTGCAGGCGGATGCTCCTCAGTCAGGCGGACTTCATAGACGAAGTTATAAAGTTCGATGAATTGGGGCCGTAGGGTAGCTTGGTCCATCCTCCCAGCTTGGGGTGCTGGTGACCTGAGTTCAAATCTCAGCGGCCCCATTATGCAAATCCGAGGCTCATCCAGCTGGTGATAAGATGAAACTAACAAGGTTTGAGAAGGCACGGATAATCGGCGCCCGGGCCCTGCAGATAGCCATGGGGGCGCCTACCTTAATTGCGGATCTCGACCAATCCCTGGACCCAATAATTATAGCGATCAAGGAGCTTGAGGCCGGGGTCATACCCATAACTGTTAGGCGCAGACTGCCCGAGAAAAAAGCCCTTGGTGAGGAAAACGATTCCATCAGTTATTGAAGATATCAAGGCTAGGAAGATTTTAGACAGTCGCGGGAACTGGACTGTAGAGATAGACGTTTTCACAGTCACAGGATTCGGCAGATGCGCGGCTCCCAGCGGTGCCAGCACAGGGATTCACGAAGTTGTGTCCTATCCCGAAAACAGCGTTGACACAGCCCTGGAGAGGCTGGAAGAAATTGTTGTTCCGGAGCTCCTCGGCATGGTTGCGGAGGAGCAGGAAGAAATCGACTGCCTTTTGAAAGAGCTCGACGGGACGGATAATTTCTCCCACATAGGGGGCAACGTGGCTGTTGCCCTGTCCCTGGCCACGGCTAAAGCAGCGGCTTCTTCCTATAACCGCCCCCTCTACAGATATCTCGGTGGAAGCTTCTCCAGTTCCCTTCCCTATCCCCTGGGGAACGTCATTGGCGGGGGGGCCCACGCGGAGAACGCCACAGATATCCAAGAGTTCCTGGTCATACCCATCGGAGCCAAGAACATACTTGAAGCCGTTGAGGTTAACACAGAGGTTCATCGCAGAGCGAAAAAAGTCCTTGCAAAGATGGGGGGTACGGCCCTGGGTAAAGGAGACGAAGGAGCCTGGGCCCCCAGCATAACAGACAAAGAAGCCTTTGACGTGCTTTTCGATATATCCCGCGAAGTGGAGGATGCTCTGGGGGTCAAAACACGGCTCGGCGTCGACGTTGCCGCCAGTGAGCTGTGGGATCCTGAGAAGGAGATGTATGTATATCCCAGTGAGAACATTGAGCGGACGAGGGATGAGCAGATTGACTACATAATAGATCTCATAAAAAAATACGGGCTTTACTATGTCGAGGATCCCCTGGAGCAGGAGGACTTTGACGGCTTTGCAAAACTCAACAAACGGACAAAGGCCTTGATTTGCGGCGACGACTTATACGTTACAAACCCTGAGAGAATAAAAAAAGGCATAGAGAAAGGATCTTCCAAGGCCGTGCTCATAAAGCCCAACCAGATAGGTACTTTGACCGACACCTTTAAGGCCGTGAATCTGGCAAAAAACAATAACATGGCAACGGTTATCTCTCACCGCTCTGGTGAAACAGTCGATGAGACTATTTCCCATCTCGCCGTTGCCTTTGGATGCCCTGTGATAAAGACAGGAGTAATAGGCGGTGAAAGAGCGGCAAAACTGAATGAGCTTATAAGGATAGAAGAAGAACTGAACAGGTGCGCCGAAATGGCGGCATTACCAGGTTTGGAGGAGTAATAGCATGGACGAGTTACTGACAACATTGGATGACTATCTCGCTGCAGGTATCCACATAGGCACGCAGCAAAAGAACGCGGATATGAAGCCGTACATATACAGGGTACGCGCCGACGGGCTGTATGTGCTGGACGTGAAGAAGACCGATGAGAGGATACGGCTCGCTGCAAAGTTTCTAGCCAAGTTCAAGCCCGACAAGATCTTGGTGGTCTCTAGGAGGCAGTACGGCCAAAAACCCATTGAAGAGTTCGCCAAGCTCACAGGGGCTAAAGCTATTTCAGGACGTTTCGTACCCGGGACTCTTACAAACCCAAATCTCAGGTCCTTCACGGAGCCCGAGGTCCTTTTGGTAACTGACCCCCGGGGCGATGAGCAGGCGCTGAAAGAGGCTAGCAGCATAGGCATACCCGTGGTTGCCCTGTGCGACACAGACAACTCCATGAATGGGGTTGACATAGTTATTCCCACGAACAACAAGGGCAAGAAAGCCCTTACGATAGTGTATTGGTTACTGGCCAGGGAGGTTCTCAGAGAGAGAGGAGAGCTCACAGAAGACTTTCCCCCGCTCGCCGAGTTTGGAGAAGAATAAATGAGGAACCCTTCGGTGGCCGGGCAGTTTTATCCGTCCAGGGAGAGGGACCTGAGGAGACAGATTGAGGAATGCTTTCTTCACCCCCTGGGGCCCGGAAAGCTTCCTGATGAGGGAGAGAAAAAAAAGAAGGACATCATAGGGGCCGTTGTGCCTCACGCCGGGTACATGTACTCCGGGCCAGAGGCTGCCCATGTATACTATGCATTATCCCAGCAGAAGACTCCCGAAAAAATCGTGATCCTCGGGCCGAATCACACCGGCATGGGCAGCGGTGTATCTGTCTCTGGCGAGGACTGGAAAACACCCCTTGGCGTGGTGGAGGTTGACAAAGAAGCCGTGGAGAAGCTGTGGAGGGGATGTGACATAGTTGATCTCGACGAGACGGCTCATCGCTTCGAGCACTCACTAGAGGTTCAGCTCCCCTTTCTCCAATACATATACGACGAGTTCCGTATCGTTCCCATATGCCTGGCTCTCCAGGACCTGGAAACCAGCCTTGAGCTTGCAAAGTGCCTTTCTGAGCTGGACGACGCGCTCTTCCTCGCCAGTAGCGACTTCACCCATTACGAGCCAGCCGACGAGGCCCGCAGAAAAGACATGGAGGCCATCAACCATCTCCTCGCCATGGACGAGAGGAGATTCCTTCAGAGCGTTTACAACCTTGATCTAACTGCCTGTGGCTACGGCGCTATCGCTACCTGTCTGGCTGCTTCGAAGATGCTTGGCGCCACCCGAGCGGAACTTCTGAAATATGGCAACAGCGGCGACATAACAGGGGACTATTCCAGCGTCGTCGCCTATTCTGCCATAATTTTTAGGCGGTGAAGATGGTCACAGCCTCAGCCCCTGGAAAGGTTATACTATTTGGAGAGCATGCCGTTGTTTACGGCGAACCCGCCATAGCGGGAGCCATAGACCTTCGAATACGCGTGAGGGCAGAGAAGACGGCCAAAAGTTTAAAGATCACGTCTGAAACGAAGGACCACAGATACGTTGAAAAAGCCGTGGACGTTGTTTTTGAGCATCTGGGGGAAGCCACGGGTCTCATGATAGATATCTCATCCGACCTCCCGCCTGCCTCTGGCCTGGGCTCCTCCGCGGCCGTTTCGGTGGCCACTATAGCCGCTGTGGCGAATCTGCTGGGCCATGACCTGGGGAAAAATGAGATAGCGCGTCTTGGGTATAAGGTTGAGCTCGGGGTGCAAGGAGCGGCCTCCCCCACCGACACCTACACCACAACCCACGGCGGGATCCAGTACATACAGCCCAGGAAGAAAGGCTTCACCCCAATACAGGCTTCCCTCCCCCTGGTTGTTGGATACACGGGCATAGAAAGATCTACGAAGGAGCTTGTGGCCGGGGTAAGAAAGCTGCGGGACGCCTACCCTGAGCTGGTGTCTCCCTTAATAAAGAACATAGGCATGGTTACCCGTCAGGCTAGGAAAAGCCTGGAGGCTGGGGAAGATGTGGGGGACCTCATGAACATCAACCACGGCCTGCTGGAGGCCCTGGGAGTGAGCAACGACGCCCTCTCAAGACTTGTTCATGCTTCGAGGGAGGCCGGAGCCAGAGGGGCGAAGCTGACCGGGGCCGGAGGCGGCGGCTGCATGATAGCCTATACCCCCGGGAGATACAGGGATGTCATTAACGCCATCGAAGGCTGCGGATCAACGGCGATGAAGGCTGCTATATCTGCGGAGGGGGTGAGGCTGGAATAGTGATAGTCCTCAAGCTGGGCGGAAGCCTCATAACCCTGAAACACAAGAAGTTCTCCTTCAGAAGAAAAGTAATGGAGAGATTAGCCGCTGAGATCGGCGATTACAAAGGGAAGCTTATAATAATTCACGGGGGAGGCAGCTTCGGCCACCCATTAGCGTATGAATACGGGCTTAATAATGGATACGAGGATGAGAGGCAGATTGACGGCGTCGTCCTTACACGCCTCGCCATGGAAAGGCTCAACGATAAGGTGGTCAGTGCCTTATTAGACTCGGGGATAAAAGCGGTTTCCCTTCAGACATCAGCCCTGGCCTTCTGCCGTGGAGGGGAAATCGAGAGACTGAATCTGGAGCCAGTTAAGAGGTTCTTGGACATAGGTATAACCCCTGTACTCTATGGCGACGTTGTGCTGGACTCGGCTAAGGGATTCTGCATCCTCTCAGGGGACAGGATCGCCGTCCATCTTTCAAGGACTCTCATGGCTGACAGAGCGATCATGGCCATAGACAAAGACGGCATCTTCGACAGGGACCCCAATATTACAAAAGGCACAAAGCTCCTGGCGGAGGTTAATCAGCATAACTATCAAGAGGTCCTCCGCAGCCTTGGCTCTGTGCATGGAGACGTGACCGGAGGTATCACTGGAAAGCTCAGAGAGCTCTGGCTGCTTGCAGAGGATGGCATAGAGTCGATAATAGTTAACGGCCTGGTCCCTGGAAGGCTTCAAAAAGCTTTATTAGGGCAGGAAGTAAAAGGAACACGAATCAGGGTGGCCCCATGATAGGCGCCAGAAAACTCGATCATTTAAAGATTGCCCTAGAAAAAAACGTCCAGAGCAGGGTTAAAAACGGATTTGGGGATGTTACCCTTGTTCACCGTGCTGTTCCAGAGCTCAACAAAGGGGACATCAACCTTGAAACGACGTTTCTGGGCAGGAAGATCAACGCCCCCCTAGTGATAGCTGGGATGACCGGCGGACACAAGATGGCGGAGAAGATTAATAAAAACCTCGCCCTTGCTGCCCAGAAGCTCAACATCCCCATGGGTCTGGGAAGCCAGAGAGCGGCGATAGAGGATGACTCCATCGCATATACCTTCTCAGTTGCCAGGGATGCGGCCCCCGACGCCTTTCTCATCGGTAACCTGGGTATCGCCCAGTTCTGTGAGGGCTACGGCCTAAAAGAAGCCGAGAAAGCTGTGGAGATGATAAAGGCCGACGCTCTTGCCGTTCACCTAAACCCCCTTCACGAGGCCGTCCAACCCTCTGGAGACGTGTCTTTTAAGGGATGTCTTCAGGGTTTGAAGAAACTGCGATCCCTAAATGTTCCGATAATCGCTAAGGAAACCGGGGCAGGGGTGAGCAGAGAGGATGCTGTTTTGCTCGAAAACGCCGGAGTGGCGGCCATAGATGTCGGAGGTCTTGGTGGAACGTCTTTTGCAGCGGTAGAGCACTACAGGTCTGATAAGAGAAAGCTGGCCAAGACCTTCTGGGACTGGGGTATTACGACGGCCGTTGCCACCGTTGAGTGTGCAAAAAATACGGATCTGCCCATTATAGCCACCGGAGGAATAAGAAACGGCCTGGAGGTTGCCAAAGCCATAGCTCTAGGGGCTACCAGCTGCGGCTTCGCCATCCCATTACTGTTCAAGGCGAAAAAAGGACCGGAAGAGGTTATAGAAGAACTTGAGAGGATAATGGACGAGCTCAGAACCGCCATGTTCCTCGTGGGGGCTCAGAACATCGATGAGCTCAAAGAGGCGGATGTGATAATAAGGGGTAAGACCAGAGAATGGCTGGAGCTTCGGGGAGTGGACTGCCGAGAATATGCTAACAGGAGGACATAGGATGGAAGTTGTGCCGATAGGCGGCTATGAGGAAGTCGGAAGGAACATGACGTGGGTCAGAGACGGAGACGACTCTATAATAATAGATATGGGGATCCGGCTGGACAGGGTATTAATCCACGAAGACACTGATATATCAAAGTTGAGCCAGGAGGAACTGGTCCGCAGAGGCATTATCCCCGACGACACCGTTATAAAAGAGAAAGTAAAGGCGATTATCCTCAGCCACGGACACCTTGACCACCTGGGCGCTGTCACACTTCTGGCATCTAAATACAACGCCCCCGTGGTGGGCACGCCCTATACTCTGGAGCTTGTTAAGAGAGAGCTGAGACACACCAGACCCAAAAAAAAGTTAGACCTCCAGGTCCTCAACGAGGGAGAGTCCCTCTACGTTTCGGAGAATATGGAAGTAGAGTTTATCAGAGTCACCCATTCCATTCCCCAAAGCTCTTTGGTGGCCGTCCACACAGATAACGGCACCCTCGTCTATGCAAACGACTTCAAGCTTGACGACCATCCGGTGATAGGGGCCAAGCCAAACTACAAGAGGCTTAAAAAACTGGGCAGATCAGGGGTCAAAGGCCTCATAGTTGAAACAACGAGGATAAATAATGAGGGGAGGACGCCCTCAGAGAGCATAGCCAAACGCCTTATCGAGGACAGCCTCACCAAAACAGACAACAGAAAAGGCCTTGTTGTTACAACTTTCTCGTCCCACATCTCCAGAATAAAAAGCATCACAAGGATGGCGTCAGTCATTAACAGAACCCCCGTGCTACTAGGGAGGTCCATGGAGAAATACGTCAGCATAGCCGAGGAGCTGGGGATTATAGAACTCCCCGACGACGCCCATCTCTACGGCGACAGGAAGGCCATAAAAAAAATCCTGGGCAGGATCGTGAACGACGGGAAAGAGAAGTATCTTTTGGTGGTTACTGGGCATCAGGGAGAGCCTGATGCACTGCTGTCTAAGATAGCCGGGAAGAAACTCCCCTACCGGGTGAACAAGGGAGACCAAGTTATTTTTTCAGCCGACGTGATCCCCAACCCCATAAACGTGGCCAACCGATACGCCATGGAGACCAAGCTAAAAATGCAGGGAGCCAGGTTGTTTAAGGGGAACCACGTGTCCGGACACGCTGCGAAAGAGGACCACAGAGACCTTATAAAACTTTTGCAGCCGGAGATGATCATCCCCTGCCACGGAGACCTCAGGATGCTGGCGAGCTATGCCGAGCTGGCAGAAGACGAGGGATACGCTTTGAACAGGGATCTTTTTCTCGTGCGCAACGGCCAGATCGTCCGCCTGTAATGCGGAAGAGTTATTTAGACTCCATCACTATTCTTCCAATTGATGAGGAAAGTTATCTACAAGTACGCCCTCAAGAACGCTCTTGATTACGGCAGGGCCGAGCCCAAAGCCGTCCTGGGGAAAGTACTGCAGGAAAAGCCCGAGTTTAAAAAGAACATCAAGGAGCTTCTATCCCTTCTGGACGAGGTGGTGAAGGAGGTTAACGCTCTCTCACCCGAGGAGGTCAGGAGAGAGATACAGGGCTTTGAATTCGTTGCAAAGAAAAAAGAAAAAAAAGCCCTTCCAGATCTTCCGGGGGCTGAGAAAGTGGTTCTCCGCTTTGCCCCTAATCCCAGCGGTCCCCTGCATCTCGGCCACTGCAGGGCGGCGGTCCTCAACGATGAGTACGCCAAGAGATACAGCGGCAAACTTATTCTTCGCTTCGAGGACACCGATCCAGCCAGAGTTGATCCCGAGGCCTATTCCATGGTTGAGGAGGATCTTCGCTGGCTTGGAGTGGAATACCACGAGGTTGTGATCCAGTCAGAGCACTTGGACAACTACTATCGATACGCTAGGGAGCTGCTGAAGATGGGGAAAGCGTATGTGTGCACATGCTCCCCGGAAGAACTCCGGGCCCTAAGGAGCGCCGGTAAGGCCTGCGGCTGCAGAGATAAGGGATCGGAGGAGAACCTAGAGGATTACTCAAGGATGTTTAACGAGTTCAGAGAAGGTGAGGCTGTGGTCAGACTCAAAACAAGCCTGACTCTGCCCGATCCCACGATGCGGGATTTTGTCATAATGCGTATAAGCGAGAAACCGCACCCCAGAGCCCCTGGTAGGAGGGTCTATCCTCTCTACAACTTTGCAGTGGCCGTGGACGACCACCTCATGGGAATGACCCACGTCCTCAGGGGGAAAGACCACTTAATAAACACGAGAAAACAGGAGTTCATATATGACTATTTTTTCTGGCCCAAACCCAAGTTTATTCATTACGGCTTGATGAAGGTGGAGGGGCTCGAGCTGAGCACATCCCTCATGGCCAGGGGCATAAAGGAGGGCAAGTACAGGGGGTGGGAAGACCTTAGGCTAGGCACCCTCATAGCCCTCAGAAGGAGAGGAATTAGGCCCGAGGCCATTCGCAGGGCCATCATCGATGTGGGGATAAAAAGCACCGACATAAGTTTTAGCTGGAAAAACCTATACGCCTATAATAAAGAGCTTATCGACAGAGACGCAAAAAGATTCTTTTTCGTCCCTGACCCAAGGCTCTTAATAATAAAAGACACTGGGGGGATAAAAGAAAAATATATCGCCCCGTCCCATCCTGAAAGACAAGAGCTCGGAAAGCGGGAGCTAAAGTTCGAGATCTCAGGAGACGAGGCTAGGACATACATCTCTGGTATGGATTATAAGAGGTTAAAAAAAGGAGATGTCATAAGACTGATGGAGGCCTTTAACGTCCAGATCATGGAGAAAAGCGATGGAACAGCGATGGGAATGCTCCACAGCCACTCCCTCCAAGAGGCCCGACGGCTCAGGGCCCCTCTAATACAGTGGGCCTCCCAGGTCAATGTGGAGGTAGAGATGCCTGACGGCGATACCATCAGAGGATACGGCGAAGCAGGTCTTGCGGAGACCGAGGTGGGTGATGTTGTCCAGTTCGAAAGATTCGGCTTTTCCAGGATAGATAAAAAAGGAGACCCTGTTGTGGCATGCTATACTCACAGGTGATGATTCGTGGTCAGAATTAAAAGCGATAAGCTTGCCGGTAAGAAAATAGCCCTCTGTGTAACCGGAAGCGTGGCTGCCATAGTGTCTCCACGGCTTGCCCGCGAGCTGATGAGACACGGAGCCGAGGTCACTGCCTACATGAGCGGTGCTGCTACAGAGATCATTCACCCAAACACCTTGGAGTTCGCAACAGGGAGAGAGGTCGTGACGAGGCTCACCGGAAAGACTGAGCACCTGCATAGATGGAATCTCGTCATAGTTGCTCCTGCCACCGCTAACACCCTGGCCAAGATGGCCGTGGGTATGGGGGATACACCCGTTACAGCTCTGCTCCTCTCATCTGAAAGAGTTCTTCTCGCTCCGGCCATGAACCAGGAGATGTATGATAATCCCCTGGTGAAGGCCAACATAGATAAGCTGAAAAGCCTGGGCCATATCTTCGTCGATCCCGTTACGGAGGAGGGCGAGGCAAAGATGGCCCCTATTGAGGAGATAGTTGATGCCTCTATAGCTGCGCTGCATAATAGAGACTTCAGCGGCCTCCGGTTCCTTGTTACGGCGGGGGCCACGCAGGAACACCTCGATCCTGTACGCGTTATTACCAACAACAGCTCAGGGAAGATGGGTCTGGCCCTGGCCAAAGAGGCATACTACCGTGGAGCAGATGTTACCCTCGTCCTTGGGAAAAGCAGCGTTTCCCCTCCGCGGTACCTTAGAGTTATTCGTACAAAAACTGGTGGAGAGATGCGGGAAGTAGTGGAGCGGGAAATAAATAAAGCGGATGTGTTTATCTCGGCGGCCGCTGTGTCTGATTTTAGAGTTGACGAGAAACCCCATAAGCTGGACTCCACCCAGAAGCATCATGTAACCCTTATTCCCGCCCCTAAGATCCTCGAACATGTTAAAAGAGCGAAATGCGTGAAGGTGGGCTTCAAGGCCCTTCACGGAGTCCCCAAAAACGAGCTTATAGATGCTGCAGCCAACCTTTTAAAAACAAGAGAACTGGACCTTGTTGTAGCGAACGATTTGTCCACGGGTGTCATGGGATCTGATGAGGCCGAGGTTTATATAGTCAGCGAAGAGGGGGTGGAGGAGGTATCAAAAACGGGGAAGGACGAGGTGGCTGCGAAGATACTCGACGCTGTTCAGAGGCGTATTCGGAAAGATGCAGGCTGAAGCCTTCGTTCCAGGCCACATTACGGGGTTTTTCGAGGTAATCAGGAGGAATGACCCTTTAAGAACCGGCTCCAGAGGCTGTGGAGTCGTGCTTAACAAGGGGGCACTGACCCGGATAAAAGCCGATGAGGCGGAGCATAGTTCTACAGAGGTTTATGTGAATGGTGACTCCTGCCACTGTCCTGTAACCCGCTCAGTGGTGGAGCAGATAATAAGGGCCACGGGTAAAAATTACAGAATCCGGGTCGACCACTTCCTAGGGCTCCCCATGAAGTACGGATTCGGCATGTCAGGAGCCGGAGCTTTGGGTACAGCCCTCGCCTTAAACAAGGCTCTGTCCCTCGGGATGAGGCTCAACGAATGCGGAGTTGTCGCCCATAAAGCCGAAGTTCTAAATGGAACCGGCCTCGGAGACGTTATTGCCGAACTCACAGGGGGTCTGGTTCTGCGTACCGAGCCTGGAGCCCCCGGCATAGGCAGAGTTGAAAAGATCCCCTCCGACCTAGATGTCGTAGTCTACCTCATAGGAGACGAGGTAGAAACAAAGGAAGTTTTGCGGGACAGAGAAATGGTAACCAGGATCAACGCTGCTGGCAGAAAAAGCTATGAAGCTTTTCTCAGAGACAAAACCCCCAGAAGATTTCTAGAGGTTTCTTTGAGATTCGCCAGAGAAACGGGTTTAATAAATGAAAAGATTTATCTAGCATCCAAATCCTTGGCTAATTATGGAGTAACAGCCAGCATGGCCATGCTGGGGAATGCCTTGTTCACCCTGACTGAAAATCCCCAAGAAATCCTTGGCGTGCTAGATTATCCGTGCTTTATCGCGGGTATAGAAAAAGAAGGTGTTAAGATATGAAGAGCGAGTTCGTATCGAAGCTGAGGAACTTCTTCATCACCGGTCTGCTCGTGTTCACTCCCATCGCTGTAACTGTCTACGTCATCTGGATCACCTTCAACCTTTTTGACGGGATTCTTAAGCCCCTCGTAGTTACCCTGATCGGTAAGACCATCCCCGGTCTTAGTCTCCTTATCACCCTTCTCCTCATCCTTACCCTGGGGGCATTCGCGAGAGCAGCGATAGGTCAGCGGATCATTGACTATTTCGAGCAGAGCGTCCTAAAAGTCCCTATCATAAGGAGCATATATTCGGCTATAAAGGGGGCCAGCGCCGCTTTCCTCATGCCCAAGTCCGGAGGATTCAAAAGAGTCGTTCTGGTTGAGTATCCCCGAAAAGGCATATACGCTCTGGCTTTCACAACGGGGGAGTCTGTGGGAGAGATCCAGGAAAAGACAGAATCTAAGACCATTAATGTTTTCGTGCCGACATCCCCGAATCCCACCTCCGGGTTTTTCCTCATGGTTCCTGAAAAAGACATCATCCCCCTCAAGATATCTGTTGAGGACGCCTTGAAATTCGTGATCACTGGCGGACTGTCCAAATGAAGCTAGATAGACGCCATCCTAGGTACGCTTCTTTGCTTCAGAGAGAAGCTCTCGTGAAGGGTTATGAATCAGGGGTAACGGCACTGGCTGGTTTAATAGCCCACGGCAGAGGGGAGGCTTTCGACTACCTTCTGGGAGAGGTCACTACCCCCATGGCTGAGGAGGCCGCGGAAGCCGCTGCCGCCCTCTTGCTCCTAGCGGAGAAACCTGTGATATCTGTGAACGGGAATACAGCTATGCTATGCCCTAGGGAGCTGGTTGATCTCGCTGAGACAGTTGGAGCTGAACTGGAGATCAACCTTTTTTACCGCTCGGAGGAAAGGGCGCGGAAGATAGCCGAGATCCTGCGGAAAAACGGGGCGAAAGAGGTGTACGGCGTTGCCCCGGAAAACGAGATCCCCGGGATAGCCAGTCTCAGGAAACTTGCGGACAGGGCAATGATCCTCAGCGATGTGGTCCTGGTCCCTCTGGAGGATGGAGACAGAACAGAGGCATTGGTGAAGGCTGGGAAGAAGGTAATAGCTATCGACCTTAATCCCCTGTCTAGAACTTCACAGGCGGCGGACATAACCATAGTAGACAACGTAGTGAGGGCTGTTCCTCTACTGAGAACAAAAGCCGAAAAGCTGAAAGGCAAGAAAAAAGAGGACCTCACGAGAATCCTGGAATCCTTCGACAATAGGCGGAACCTTGAAGAGGTAACCAAGCACATAGTCAATCGCTTCATATCTTAGAAAGAATTTTATTAGTTAGAGATAAAGGCAAAGAAGATGTTTCTGGCTAAAATCAAAAAACTCAGGGACGATGATAGGAAGAATATCCTAGATAGGGGGATAAATCCCGAAGAGGTCTACCCGGTTGTCAGGGAGATCATTGAGGATGTAAAAACAAGACGAGATGAGGCCCTGAGGGATCTTACCAAGAAATTCGACGGAGTGGATTTAACCAATCTCCGGGTGACCGAAGAAGAGTTTAAGGAGGCAAAGGAAAACAGCTCCCTGAGAAGAGCCTTGGAGAGGGCTCAGCGCAACATAAAAGGATTCCATGAGGAACAGCTCAAAGAAGATTGGTTCATTAAAAAAGACGGAGCGTCACTGGGCCAGATATTCAGGCCACTAAATCGGGTGGGGTGCTACGTTCCGGGAGGACGGGCGGCATATCCCTCAACGGTTTTGATGACAGTTATTCCCGCCCAAGTGGCAGGGGTTAAGGAGATCGCCTGCATAACACCCCCCAACAGGGAGGGAAAGGCAAACAATGCGGTGCTTCTGGCATGCGACCTGCTGGGGATAAGAGAAGTCTACAAAGTGGGGGGGGCTCAGGGTATAGCCGCCCTGGCCTATGGAACCGAAAGCATTCCCCGGGTGGATAAGATAGTTGGGCCGGGAAATATATACGTAACAGCCGCCAAACTGCTGCTCTCGGATCGCGTCGCCATAGACTTCCCCGCTGGCCCGAGCGAGGTTTTGATAATCGCGGACTCCACGGCAGATCCGGAGTTCATAGCCCTAGACATGCTCGCCCAGGGAGAACACGATCCTCTGGCCCGAAGTGTTCTTGTATCAACATCCGAGGTCCTAGCCAACCAAGTAGTGGAGAAGATCCGGGGAAGAACAAGTAACCCCGGTAACATGGCGGTTCTTATTGCTGACTCTATTAATGAGGCAGCGGAGTTCTCAAACCGATATGCTCCTGAGCACCTTGAAATCCATGTCGCCAACCCGGATGCGGTTTTGGAGAGGATAGAAAATGCTGGTTCAATATTTATAGGTAGTTTTACACCAGTGGCCCTGGGTGACTACGCCTCAGGAACCAATCACGTCCTCCCCACCCAGGGATGGGCCAGGGCCTATTCAGGACTGGGTGTTAAAGACTTCATAAAAGAAATCTCCGTGCAGCATTTCGATAAGTCTGCCCTTGAGAAAATCAGTGAAACCGTTATCACACTCGCGGAGAAGGAAGGGCTCCCATACCACGCTGAAAGTCTGCGAAGGAGGCTTGAGAGAGAATGAATCGCACATACGCTGGAGATATCACCCCTAAAATGGACGGAGAAGAGGTGAAGGTAGCCGGATGGGTTCATGATGTGAGGGATCTAGGAGGACTGCGATTCCTCCTAATAAGGGACAAAACTGGCCTTCTCCAGGTCACTCTCCCCAAAAAACATGTCCCCAAGGAGGCCTTTGATCTCTGCGGAAAGCTGGTAAGAGAGAGCGTCGTGGAGGTTAAGGGCAGGATTAAAAAGATGTCAAAAGCCCCTGGCGGATTCGAGATTATCCCAGACAGCATAGAGCTCCTGAATCCCGCTGCCACTCCTTTACCCCTTGACCCCACTGGCAGAGTAAACGCCAATCTTGACACCCGCCTCGACAACAGAATCCTTGACCTGCGGAGACCAGAGGTTAGAGCCGTATTCAGGATCCGAGACGCCGCTCTAGAAGCTGGGAGAAGATTTCTCAGAAGCCGGGAATTTATAGAAGTGCACACACCCCGGATTATCTCAACATCTTCTGAAGGAGGAACGGAGCTGTTCCCCATAGCCTACTTTGAGAGGGAGGCTTTCCTGGCCCAGAGCCCTCAGCTGTACAAGCAGATGCTTATGGCGAGCGGCCTTGACAGGGTGTACGAAATCGCCACCTATTTCAGGGCGGAGGAACACGACACCATATGGCATCTAAATGAGGTAACCGCAATTGACTGCGAGATGGCTTTCATAAAAAACGAGGAAGACATCCTAAAAATAATAGAGAACCTCGTGGCGGAGATGATTAAAGGGGTCATCGCCCACGCCAAAGACGACCTTGAAGTGCTGGGTCTTCGCCTAGAGCCGCCGGATTTGCCCTTTCCCCGCATAACCTATGACGAAGCTCTTGAGATTCTGCAGGAGAGGGGTCTAACCGTGCCATGGGGTGAGGACCTCACAACGGAGAGCGAGAAAAAGCTGGGAGAAGCTATGAAAGAGAAGGGGCAGGAGCTGTATTTCATAACCAAGTACCCCCTGAAGATTAAGCCTTTCTACACTATGCCAAGCAGCGATGACCCCAAGTACTCCAACTCCTTCGACCTGGAGTTCAGGGGCAGGGAGATAGTTTCGGGTTCCCAGAGAATCCATCTATACGACCTCCTCGTTGAGCAGATAAAGGCTAAAAACCTCAATCCCAGAAACTTCAGATATTACCTAAAAGCCTTCAAATACGGCATGCCCCCCCATGGAGGATTCGGCCTGGGAATAGAGAGATTCCTGACTTTGCTCCTTGATCTGCCAAACGTCCGCGAGGCCGTTCTTTTCCCACGGGACAGGAAACGGCTGGAGCCCTGAATCTGGTCCTGGATTCTGGGAATAAGGTATATATAAGCACCATTTCCCGGGAGTTAATTGCAGGGAAAACCTTTATATAGTAACTTATTACTACATATTACTACTGATAGTAATGAACTACAAGACTATTCAGGTTACCCCGAAAGAATATGAGCTACTGATGAAGCTCTACGGTTACATTATGCGGTGGGGGACCCGGAGTATTGAGGAGAAGGTTGGGAGGGAATTTGATGTGGATAAAACCCTCCGAGAACTGGAAAGGAGTACCCTCGCCAAGGGAGCGGTAGCTGGTCTGGCCATTGCTCTGGCTCTCCACTTGTTGAAAGAGGGGGATGAGGAGTGATCGGCATATCCAGGATAAACCTGAAGAACTTTAAGTCTTTCAGAAGAGCCAGTATACCCATACCCCAGGGCTTTACAGCCATCGTTGGTCCAAATGGCTCTGGTAAAAGCAACATTGTCGATGCAATCTGCTTCGTCCTCGGTAGAAGCTCGGCCAAAAGTCTGCGGGCAGAGCGTTTCTCGGACCTCATATTCAATGGTGGAAAAAAAGGTAAACCAGCGAAAAACGCTGAGGTGAGCCTTTTTTTTGATAACGCAGGTCTTGAGCTCCCCATTGATACGCGGGAGGTAAAGATATCCCGCAGTATCGACAGGAGCGGCAACAGTGTTTATCGGTTGAACGACAAGCGCACCACAAGGACAGAGATCCTTGAGTTGCTGGCCGCGGCTAATGTCCATCCTGACGGTCACAACATCGTGCTTCAGGGGGATGTAACCGGAATTATTGAAATGAATCCCGTGGAGAGACGTCGGATAATCGACGAGATAGCGGGAATAGCGGAATACGACGAGAAAAAGAGGAAAGCCCTCCGGGAACTCGAGAAGGTTGAGGAGAACCTGGGGAAGGTCGAGGCTGTCCTGGAAGAAGTGGGGGAGCAGGTGGAGAAGCTTAAAAGAGAGAAAGAAGCCGCTCTGCGCCACGCCCACCTCAAGGAAGAGATCAGGCGAAGCAAGGGTCTGGTGCTCGCCTCCAAGGAACTCGAGTTTCGCCTGGGGATTCAGAATCTGGAGAAAAGAATCGATGAGCGTGAAAAACAGGCTAAGCGTCTGGACAGGCACATCGGCATACTTCAGCTCAAACTGGAGGTTAAGAAAAAAGAGGTGGAGAAGCTTAACACAAAGATCATTCTGAAAGAGGAGACCGAAAACTTCGAGGTTTTTAAAGAAATAGAGAAAGTTAAAAACGAGCTTAACTACCTCCAGAACAAGGTGGAGGAGAGCAGGTCGCGGCTGTATTCCTTAGAGGATGAGAGAAAAAAGGCAGAGCTCAGTATAGATGGTCTGACTCAAGAGATCCAGGACTATAAGGACCTCAACAAAAAACTGGAAGGAGAGGCCGCGGATCTGGAGAAACGCATAGCGAAGATCAGGTCGATCATCAAAGAAAGATACTCAAGCCTAGTCTCCAGCGGCGAGGAGGAAAGCACGAAGAAGAACCTTCTTCTGAAAACGGTGGATGAACTCGAAAAGGCTCAGGGAGAGCTTTACAGGACTGAAAAGAGGCACACCCTCCTCCAGGAGAGACTCTCCTCTCTCATAAAGGCGAGGGAATCTCTGCGCCAAGAGGCCAGGGAGCTTGCAAAAGAGCTGAAAAAAGATCATGACACCTTGAGGAAGACCGAGGAGGAGAAAAAGCTTCTTGAGAAAGCCCTGGACGACGATTACCACCTTAAACAGGACCTCATCAAGGAAAAGGTGGAGCTGAAGAAAAAGCTTGACAGGGTTTCAATTCTGCTCTCCAGAAAACTGGAGGATCTAGCCAAACTAGAGGAGCGCGCAAGAGTTGTGGATGAGATAGCGCGGGGAGGCGCCAACAGAGCTGTGAGGGAGATCCTGAAACTCAGAGATAAGGGGGAACTGAGGGGTATCCATGGAACCATCTCAGAGCTTGGCAGGGTGGAGTCGCGGTATGCCAAAGCCCTTGAGGCAGCTGCCGGCCGAGGCATGGACTTCATCGTGGTGGATAACGACTCCACAGCGGAGAAATGCATCGCCCATCTCAAAAAGAACCGCCTGGGCAGAGCCACATTTCTACCCTTAAACAAGATCAGACCCCTCCAACCCACGCGGGACGCAATAGACGTTGCTGAGAATTTTAAAGGCTTCGCCTTAAACCTCATCCGATTTGATAAACGCTTTCTGAAGGCTTTTGCCTTCGTGTTCAGGAACACTGTTGTGGTGGACGACGTAACCTCTGCGAGGCGATACATGGGTAAAGCCAGGATGGTAACACTCGACGGGGACCTAGTAGAGGTTTCGGGACTGATGAGCGGAGGGTACTTCAAGAGCCGGGGAGAGTTCAGGAAACTGGATGAAGCAGGGGAGAAGCTTAAGGCCCTGAAGGCCGAGATCGAAGGTCTAAGGGAGGAGAAAGATCAGCTTCTCATAGATGAGGAAAAACTGTCGAAACGTCTGGAGGAACTGAACACCCAGGAGATGCATAATACACGGGATTTGGAGGTCCTGCGGGAGAGACACAGGACTGTAGAGGCGAAAATAACGGAGACACAGGAGACCCTGGCTGAGAAGGAGGCTGAACTTCTCGACATTAAGGAAGAGATTAGGGATATGGAGAGAGAGCTGGCCCAAGTAAAGGCCTATGCTTCAAAGATCCGTGCGGGATTGGGCACTCTCCAGAGGAAGAAAGAATCCCTCGAAGAGGAACTCTCGATTTCCAGGGCAGAGGAGGCATTGGAGGAGCTAAGAACCCTTGAGGAGAAGCTCTCAGGGCTTGAGGAGCAGAGAACAGAGAGGAAGAACAAGATCAGGCTTAACCTGTCAAGGATACGGGAAATACTCACCCCGAAAATCGCGGAGCTCAGGCAGCACATCGAAGAAATCGCCCACGAATCAGAGACCATTGAGGGAGAGCTGGCTCACTCCGAGGAGGATATGAAAGATCTTGGCTCTAAGCTCTCAGCCATGAGAGAAGAGGCTGACAAGATCACCCGGGAGATCGATGAGCTCAAAGACAAGAGGAAGCGCTGCATGGATGCCATGCGGATCATGGAGGGAAAAATCAGGGATCTGAGGGAAACCCTGGAGGACGTGAAGCGAGACAGGGAGCGGGCCAGGGTGGAGAAGGCAAAGTTAGAGGCCCGCCTAGAGGAGACCCTGGAAACCCTGAAAAGATACGAGGACCTTGAACTGGAGCTCGAAGAGCCCTTCGACACCGCCGACATGGAGCGAGAGATAGCGGAGATGGAGGCGGAGATGACCTCCCTAGAACCTATAAATATGCGGGCTGTGGAAGACTATGAAGAAGTAAAAGATAAATATGGGAATCTGAGCACCCGAGTCGAAGTTCTCCAGGAGGAAAAGGAGGCCATCTTGGGGCTCATGGAGGAGATAGAGCACAGGAAGAAGATGGTGTTCATGGAGGTCTTCGAGGCCGTTGCGGCAAACTTCCGGGGCATCTTCGAAAGGCTGTCCCCCGGTGGAAGTGCCGACCTCATTCTGGATGAGGACAATCCACTGGATGGCGGCCTTCAGATCCAGGCACGGCCCGCGGGTAAGAATCCCCAGTACATCGAGCTCATGTCAGGAGGGGAGAAAACCCTCACAGCTCTGAGCTTTATCTTTGCGATCCAGCGCTTTCAGCCGGCACCTTTCTACGTCCTGGACGAGATAGACATGTTCCTCGACGACGACAACGTACGCAAGATCTCCGAGCTCATAAAGGAGTCCTCCCGGGAGGCCCAGTTCATAGTCGTGAGCCTCAGGAGCGGTTTAATGGCAAGCGCGGATCAGCTCTTTGGTGTAACTAATGAGGATGGGATCAGCCGGATAATTGGTGTGGAGTTGGCGCAGCATGGAGCCTGAGATACATCCCGTGGACATGCTAGTAGACCTGGTGATACAGGGGGAAATGGATCCCTGGGACATAGACATCGCCAGCCTTGCTCAGCGCTTTCTCGAGGAGGTGCGTAGCATGGTCAAGCTCAACCTGCGGCTATCTGGCAAGACTCTCCTCACCTCCGCCATCCTTTTGCGGATGAAGTCGGAGCACATCATGCCTCAGGAAAACGGCCATAACGGCCATAACGGCCACGACGCTTATGAAGACTATGGCTGGGATGAAGCCTACGATCTCGACTTTAACGTTCCTCCGCTGACAACCCCTCTGCGCCGGCGAGCGGAGCGCAGGGTAACCCTATTCGAGCTGGTGGAGGCCCTGCAACAGGCTCTTAACGAGGAAGTGATAAGGAAAAACTTTCCGCCGCGGAGGCGGGTGAAGCCTAAGCTTGTCATACAGGTGGATGAGGAGTCCATCAGAGAGAAGATAATATCCTTATACGACCGGCTTCTGGAGCTTGCTCAGCAGAACGAGGTTTTGCGTTTCGGAGAGCTTATCTACGACCCGACGCCACGGCATGTTGTTGAAACGCTGCTTTACCTGCTCTACCTGGACTCACAAGGGAAGCTAACGGTGTGGCAGGAAGAACTCTTCGGAGAGATATTCATAACCCTGAGGTGAGGTTATGAAGGCCAAGCAACTCATCGAGGCGGCTCTTTTCGTGTCTACAGACCCTGTCTCTATCGAGGAGCTGTACAGGATCACCGGGATTTCCTCCCGCGAGGA
>JALUUU010000265.1 GCA_027021185.1 archaeon
GAGGAAAAGTACCACGCCTTTGGTTCCTTTCTAGAGTATGGACTTAAGAACAACGAGCTCTGCGGCTATGTTTATCCCAACGAATCAGAGAAAGTGACATTCAACAACTACCTCGGCCATTACTCCCAGGACATCAGAGGGTTCCCAATAACCAACGGCCACATCAGGAGTGTGGGAGAGCAGGACATTCTGAATCTAAGGGAGAAAATAAACACCCTGCTGGAAGAGGCCGCAGAATACAGCGCCCTCAGGCTGCAGATAGATTTCGGCAGGACCATGAACCCCCGGAACATGGAGGCTATACTGAAGCTTGTGGAGGACCTCCACGGGATAGAGGGATTCCCCATCTCCACCCTGATGGCCTTCAACGCCTCCAAGGTGGATCAGAAGATTGTGAACAGGCTCGTGAAGCTCCACGACAGAGTCATGCTCTCAACGAAGAATGAAACCTGTGTCTCTTTTTCCCAGCTATCCAGAAACAGAGAGTTTGATGTCCCGCCGTCTATTGACGTCATCACCACGGAAAGCATGGAGCAGGCCATCAAGAAGTCCCTGGACATTATTGTCCTTGCTTTGCTGCAGCAGCGCCCCATGTGCGGCTTTGATATCATAAAGACCATCGTTCAAAACTTCAGCGTGCTTCTTAGCCAGGGAACTGTGTATCCCATCCTCTACTCATTAAAGGATAAAGGCTACGTTGACATCGTGATGCGCTCCGACAACAAGACCCGTGTCTATGTTCCCACCAACGAGGGAAGGAAATATATGGAAGAGAAAATCAAAGAGTATATATTAGCCCAGGAGAATATTCTCAACCTCATAGGTAAAGGACTGGAGGAGTATCCCATTGCCTCGATTTAACAGGAAAATGAAGGTCATGCTCGTGGACGACGACGAGGACCTCGTAAACTCTACCAGGATCATGCTGGAGACAGAGGGCATCCAACTCATCCCCGCCCTCAGCGGACTTGAGTGCCTTGACATCCTCAAAGAAGAGCGTCCAGACTACATTCTGCTAGACATCGACATGCCTGGGATGGACGGGTGGAAAACTCTTCAGGAAATAAAGAAAAACAAAGAGTTGAGCGAGATTCCTGTGGCCATGTTAACCGCCAAGACCCTTAATCCGGACGTAATCGAGAGGGAGGAGATGAATCTTCTCGTGGACTATATCTCCAAGCCCTTTACCAAGAAAGACGTTATTGAAACCATCCGTCAAGTTTATGATTGAGTTTCGAAATTCGAAACATATTTATATCGCTTTTTTTCAATAAAGATACTTAATGCATAAAAGGGAGGAGTTGTTTTACGCCCTGGCCCTATTCATACTGCTGGGAATAGTTGACCCCCTTTTGACATACATAGGGGTCAATCATTTCGGCTTAGTGGAGGCCAACTGGATCGTGGGCTTCCTTATCCAGTACAGCTGGGAGGTCTTCTTTTTATTCAAGATTATGGTCTACGGGGGCCTGGCCTGGATCACCCTGTCTTTTAGCCAATATCCCTCAGGGCCCTTGATAACCTACTTCGGTATGGGGGTTGTCCTCTGGAACGTCTTGATGATTTTCCTGACTTTTTAGAGGCGTTTCGAATCTGGAAAAATAATGGTTAAATAACCCTCTCCACGTATATCGAGGTAGGGGTCTGAGAATATGATGGACTCGGTTGAGGTGAACCTGGCAGAGGCGGTTTTCTATAATTCTGTCGACCCTATAATCATCGCCGACCTCCGGGGCAGGATCCTGTCCATCAACAGGAGCATGGAGGACCTTCTGGGATACTCCGGTAAGGACTTATATGATACCCCTATTTATGACCTGCTGAATAGCGGGGGGGAGTCTGGCCTTATTCCCACCCTCATGCAGGACGGGAGAGTGGATAACCAGAGGATACGATGCTGCAGAAAGGATGGCACCACCTTGGAGGTTAAGATGACCGCGTCCCTGCTTAGGGACCGCCACGGCCTTCCTCGGGGAATTATAGCCATCCTAGAGGAGGCTACAAACGAGATTCAGGCAGAGGACAGGATCCGGGAATACATCTCCCAAATGAAGGACTATGTGCGGCAGGTGGAGAATTTAAACACCCTTAAGGACCTGTTTACGGACATCCTGCGCCATGACATCATCAACCCTGTAACAGTTATTAAAAACGTTTCCACGGCCCTTCTGGCAGACGACGCAATAACAAATGCCGAGGACAGGAAGCTGAAAGTGGAACTCATTAAGAAAAACGTTGCCAGGATTGAGAAGATAATTGAGAATGCCACCCTCTATGGGAAGCTTGAGAGCATGGGAAAGCTTCCCCTCTATGGAGAGGATCTCTGGCTTATACTGGACAGAGCCAGGGGCAACGTCGCCTGGATGGCTGAGGAAAAAAATATTGAGATATTCTTCCACCGCCATGGGAATGCTGAGGCAGAGGTAAATCCCCTCCTAGAGGATGCCTTCGCCAACCTATTCAGTAACGCTGTAAAATACTCCCCCAGGGAAAGCAGGGTGGACGTGAGGATCATCGACGAGGGAGAATCCTGGCTCGTGGACGTTGCAGATCATGGGGATGGAATACCTGACGAATTTAAAGAAGCCATCTTCGAGCGTTTCGAGAGAGGGGGCAGAAACGGGGTTAAAGGCTCTGGTTTGGGCCTGGCAATAGTTAAACGCATAGTAGAGCTTCATCTGGGAGAGGTTTGGGTAGAGGATAATTCTCCTAGAGGAAGCCTGTTCAGGGTGAGAATACCAAAGTCTCCCTGAGATCAGGCAAGGGGTTTAACGTGATTTTGATTATTAATTAAAGTTTTAAATCAGGACTCCCACGGAGGCTTTTCTTCTGAGGCCGGATTCTCCTCTCGGGGCTTGTTTTTGGCGAAGGTCAGGAAGATCCTGCCCAAGTCTGTTAGAGTTACTATGCCGTCTTTCATTGTGGTAACGCCATACTGAGCGTATACATCGGCTATTCTCAGCTCCCTCGAAGGAAGGTTTGGCAGTTCCGCGGTATCTGCCAGCCTTTCAAGAAATTCAATGTCGTCCCCCTCTGGCAGGACATGGAACACGTCTAGCTGTTCCATGCTCACCTGATGGACGCATGCATCCGCCGAGTTCTTTGCACACTCCACTTCCCTCACTTCGCAACCGATCCCCAGGAGCTCAGAGAATATTCTGCCCAGGGTGGTTGTGGTTGTGTAGCAGATGTTTCCCTTCTTTGAGGCAGGGATTATTTTACAAACATTACAGTCTTCTACCCGGAACAAGAGCTCTAGGGGAGAGATCCTAGAGATGGTTATGCCCTCGCCTATGTCGCAGCCCGACAGGATATCTACTAGTCTCTTGTATAAGGCCTCTTCTTTTACGTCGTCTGGATCGAAATTCCTTAAAAAGGATCTTATCTCCTCCTTAGGGACCCTCGTGTTCTTGAGGATGTCGTAGAGCTTGATCTCCACCACCTTGAGCTTTTCGAAGGTCTCCAGCAGCTCCGAGAAACTGCCGTATTCCTCTGTGAACTCAGGAATCTGAGCCTTCATAATATAGCTTACATCGTCGTAGTTAAGGGAAAGAAAGAAGTGACAGACGGTTGAGCTACTGTGCATGAACCTAGTTCTGAAGAAGATGGCTTTTTCAACGCCTTTTCCAAGCTTGCTTCTCAGGTAATCAAGGATCGAGGAGGGTTTTCCTGCAGGAAGAACAGTGACAGTGGGCTTGAGGCTTACGCCGAAAAATCTGGACATGGCGTTTCCCAGGGAGAGCATCATTCCGCTGCTCCATTGCTCCACTTTTTCAGGGCCGTACCGTGATGCAAAGAGCATTATCACGCTCCCAGATATGCCCCCGAAAAGCCTGCTGTATACAGGGATCACATCCTCATCCCCCTCGACAACCTCACCCATATTGCTTATCTTTACCACGTTGAGATCAGGAGCTGTCACGTTGACTTTTCCGCCAAGCATTTCGGATAGCGCGTTCGCAGCATGGCTGGCGCTCATGTTTCCCAGCTCTTTCAGGGCGTCCTTTTTAAATTCGCTCAGATACAGCTCCTTCATTTATATCCCTCCTCCATCATGATGAGCCGGCCTTTCTCTGTGAGAATACCGGCTTTGGTGCATATGCCTTCTCTCTCGAATTCTCTCAGGATCTCCACGATCTCGTCGTACTCCCTTTTAACCAGGGGCATGATATTCTCAGGCCTTCTGACTCCTTGATATAGTGCCCGGAGAACCAGGCGCTTTGAATCGGTGAACTTTATGGCCCCCAGGGAATCCCCCTTCGTGGGTAGGAAAGACATGAGGGCGTTGTAGAGGGAATATATTATGGGCTGCTTCCCCCCCAGGAAAGCCTTATTCTTATCCCCAATATACATTATCAATACCGAGCTGTCTCCTGAGGCCTTTTTTACCTCTTGGATGCTCAGCTTGTCGTTGGGGAACTTTATCCAGCCCTCCTGGGTACGCAGCCACACATTCAAATCGGTAGACGCCAATATGCACTTCTTCCATTCCTTGTAGTTTATTGAAAAGTACAGGTCGTTGACCTTGAATAGAAGCTTCTCTTCTGCCGTCTTCATTTTCAGTACCTGCTGGCCTACTTAATAAATAAAGCTTTTTTTTCAAAGACCGAAACTTACATAAATGTATACGGATTCACCAATATCTCTGGTGTTGTTCCCCTGACAATGGTCTGAGTAGCGCCTTTTGGTGATAGGCTTATCGTGTACTCGGTTGTTGTGTTCAATGGAAACGCTGCTCCGTCTTCGATCCAGAAGTGGAGCTCCAACAGCTCGTTCTTTGTGAGAATATTATCCTCGTCTCCTGTTAGGGCCTTTATATAAAAATCTGCAATGCCGTTGGCATCTCCCCCAGAAGCGTTGAAGTATACTCTGGGCATATACACATCTCCCGCCTGGTAACTCATCACCAGGCCGTCCAGGACAAGCTCCTCGCCACTAGCCAGGCTGATGGTCAGTATGATCTCATCAATGCTGCCTGCAGAAGGATTAATAGCGTGGCCTACCACAGACTTAACGGCTAGCTTCGTAGAAACCTCTTTTATCCCCTGCCCCCCCGTCAGGGCAGCCTGCTGCTGTAGCTTTCCTGTGGCCTGAATCAGGGTGCTCGCTCCCAAGG